>MFGV01000074.1 GCA_001778375.1 Candidatus Firestonebacteria bacterium RIFOXYD2_FULL_39_29 | reverse complement strand
GTCAGATATATCTACTTAGCTGGAACGGACAATTTGCTAAGACAGGACTTTCACCTGTTAGACTAAACATTTTATTGGCTGCGCGTGCAGGTCATCCCCGGCGCCTTTTAGAATACTATAAGCCATATCCACAAGGAACACCTTTCCGTCATATTTTCCTTCATAATTTATCTCCCGCACGGTAGGTTTTAATATAAAATTACCGCCATGGAAATTCACAACAAATATTTTTTTAAACCCCTGTCTGAATAAGGAATCCGCAATGTCAATAAGCACCGAGCGAAGCGTCATAGAGCTTAACGTCACTGTACCCGCCCCTTCCATATTTTCACTGGAATTTCCAAAGGGCATTACAGGCAGCAGGTAAGCTTTTACTTCTTTTGCCGCTTTTTCACACACTTTCTCGGCAAGAAAAGCATCAGTTTTCACCGGAAGGTGCGATGAATGCTGTTCGGTAGTTCCAAAAGCCACGATCGCGGTATCTGTTTTAAAATTCCTTATCTCAAAACTGGTGTTCTCTTTATTTACCATTTTACCTCTTTTTGATTTTTCTTTAACTTTGCAGGTCTTTTACAGCTTTACCGCCTTACCTGTCTCAGAAGACTTGTATATGGCGTCTATTACTTCAAGAGCCCTTAAGCCGTCAATGCCTTTTGAACCCCAGACAGACTCTTTATTTAAAATAGCGCAATCCACAAAATGCTTTATCTCGCTCACATACCCGAGTTCATTCTCTTCATCCACCGCCGGTTTAGTCCAGCCGTTCGTCATCTCTGCTTTTTCAATGGCATAGCTCAACCCAGAAAGTGTAAAAGCAGAAACCGGAGAACCCTGCGACAAGTTAACCTTCACGACGCCTTTTGATCCGTAAAGTTCCACGCTGTCGTCCAAGCCGCCGACCGTAATATAGTTACCTTCCACAAGCGCGTACGTCCCGTCGGAAAATTTTAAAATACCGCAAGCCCAATCTTCGACTTCGTAGTTTTTATGCTTCAGGTTGGTATTTCCACCGCCGCTCGTTTTTGCCGTTACTTCTACAACTTCTTTTTCCTTGAACCATCTCGCCCAGCCGATAGGATGAATACCAAGATGTATCATGGAACCGCCGCCGCATGTTTTTTTCTTCTGCGCAAAAGGAGAGTGTGTTCCGGAATGCGTCTCCTTGGCTTTGAGAAAAAGAACATCTCCAATAGCTCCTTCATCATATATTGCCCGGGCTCTCTTTAATGCCGGAGCAAATATCCAGTCTTCTGCGTAAAAAAGTTTGACCTTATGTTTTTCCACGGTTTTTAAAAGTGTCTTTCCGTCTTCCAAAGTGGTAGCCAGCGGTTTTTCGCAGATCATAGGCTTACCTGCTTTTGCTATCTCCACCCCGAGATCTTTATGAAGAAAATTCGGAGCACAGATACTTACAAGATCAACATCAGGAAGCTTGATCATCTCTTTATAGTCCGTAAATGTCTTTTTGATCCCGTATTTTTTTGCAAATGCGGCAACTGCCTCCGGATTGATATCCGCTACTGCTTTTATCTCCACCTCCGGGATACGCTTATAAGCTTCGGCGTGAAGACCTGCGGCAAATTTTGCTCCTATTATTGCAACTCCCAACTTTTTATCGCTCATTTTTCCTCCATTTGAAAAACTATATTGTAGTATAATATTTTTTTTTGTAGATTGTCAAGTTTGCATTAAGTGATTATCTATAAGGCGAAATACGTGTTTCCGGGAGAAAAGAAACGGGCGCTCGGCTTGAACGCCCGTCTTAAAATATCTTCCTTTAAAACCTTGAGACTCTTTCTTAACCGCACTTTGAATAGCCGCAGAATCTGCAAAGCACGCAGTCTTCGACGTATTCAAGAATATTACCGCAATCCTGGCACATTCCCGCCAGCTCTTTGGTACCGCTTGTTACTTTAGCTGAGAGGGATTCTGAATCATTTTTCTTTGGCAGCGCTGCAGGCGCTTCCATTTTTGCAGCGGCAGAAGCAGCAGCTTTTGTAACCCCGCCGGACTGTATGAACCTTTCTATTGCCTTGGCAATGGCATCCGGACAGGAAAGTACCATATTGCCCTTGTCCCAGAGAGGAGACGGACAACGGATACCTTTGATCTGTTTAAGTACGGATTCTATATCTATGCCGGTTCTGAGAGCCAAAGATATAAGACGGCTCACAGCTTCTGATTGCGAAGCCGCACAACCTCCGGATTTTCCCATCTGGGCAAATATCTCACAGAGACCTTTTTCATCAGAGTTAATAGTGACATACAAACTCCCGCAGCCGGTACTTACTTTCTGGGTCACACCCATAGTCATCGCCGGTCTTGAGCGCGGTATTATTTTTTCTCTTCCTTCTCTTACAGGCGCAGAGGTGGTGACCGGTACAGCCGCAGAAGTATTGGTAGCTCCGGTGCTTAAAACCTGTTCGCTCCGGCTTCCGTCACGGTAAACCGTGAGGCCTTTACACCCTTCTTTGTAAGCAAGAACATAGGCCATTCTGACATCTTCTCTCGTAGCTTCATGCGGGAAGTTAACCGTTTTGCTCACCGCGTTATCTACGGATTTCTGAAAGGCCGCCTGCATACGAACATGCCATTCAGGTACTATATCATGCGCTGTTACAAATATTTTTTTGATATCCTCAGGTATTTCATCCATACCGTGAAGAGTGTTCTTCTCCGCGATCTTTTCTATAAGCGCGTCCGAGAAGATACCCCTGTCTCTGGCAACTTTTTCAAATATCGGGTTAACTTCTATCATCTTTGTGCCGTCCATTACGTTCCTTATATAGGAGATGGCAAAGATCGGCTCTATACCGCTGCTGACATTGGCAATTATGGAAAGGGTCCCGGTCGGAGCTATTGTAGTCGTTGTGGCATTTCTTATCGGAGTATACTTGCCGTAGATCGATTTTTCGAAATTAGGAAAAGGGCCTCTTTCTTTTGCCAGGGAAGCGGAAACCTTTTTTGATTCCTCGTCAATAAAAGTCATAACGGAATCACCCAGTTTAAGCGCTTCGTCAGAACTGTAAGGCACGCCAAGCTCAATAAGCATATCGGCAAAACCCATAACGCCAAGGCCTATTTTCCTGTTGGCCTTTACCATCGCGTCTATTTCAGGCAGAGGGTATTTGTTCATATCTATAACATCGTCCAGGAAGCGGACAGCGGTCTTGATCGTTTCTCTTAAAAGTTCATAATTCACTTCCGCTCTGCCGTTTCTATGGGTGATCATCTTTGCCATATTGATAGAGCCTAAATTGCAGGCCTCATAAGGAAGAAGAGGCTGCTCACCGCAAGGATTGGTGCTCTCTATCATGCCAAGCGCAGGAGTGGGATTATCGGCGTTCATTCTGTCTATAAAAATAACCCCCGGTTCCCCGTTCTTCCACGCGGAATCCACGACCAGATTAAAAACATCTTTTGCTTTTAATTTTTTCATCGGTGTTCTGGTATGCGGATTTAAAAGATCATACTCTTCATCCCGGGCAAGCGCATCCATAAATTTATCGGTGACAGCAACAGAGAGATTAAAATTATTCAGCTCGCCGGTATTATTTTTTGCGGTGATGAACTCCAAAATATCCGGATGCTCTACGGAAAGAATTCCCATATTCGCGCCGCGCCTGGTGCCGCCCTGTTTTACGGCTTCAGTGGCAGCGTTAAAAACTTTCATGAATGATATCGGACCGCTCGCAACCCCGCCCGTGGATTTTACTTTGTCATCCTTCGGTCTTAATCTTGAAAAAGAAAAGCCGGTACCGCCGCCGCTCTTATGAATGAGCGCCGCGTTTTTTATGGATTCAAATATCCCGTCCATCTTGTCTTCCACCGGGAGAACAAAACATGCGGAGAGCTGCTGCAAGTCCCTGCCCGCATTCATCAAAGTCGGCGAGTTTGGAAGGAAATACATATTTACCATGAGCGAGTAGAATTCTTCCGTGATCTCCCTCAGCCTTTCGGGAGACATCATCGGAGTATATTTTTTTTCCGCCTGCGCTATATTTTCCGCGACACGCCAGAACATCTGTTCAGGTTTTTCTGTTTCCTTATCACTGATCCTTTTTAAATATCTTTTTTTGAGGACCGTCAAAGAGTTGGGCGAAAGTTTTAGTTCGGGTAATTTCCTTTTGCTCTTTTCTTCTTTCCTAGCTCCTTCCTGGTTGGTTTTGGATTCTTCATCCAAAAACGTTTTCTGAATCATACTATCACTCCTATATATCCCGCCATTTTTTCGGCTCTAATTTTTTTTAAATAACACTACCTGTTGTGCGACGGCTTTAATATACTACTATAGGTAGTTGGTGTCAAGAAAAAAAGCGCCATTTTTTTTATAATATTTTAGAAGAAAATGGCGTCCCCGAGTGTTTTAATCGGGGATCCAGTGTCTTCTGGCAGACTGGAGAATTTCACTCCTTTTTGTACAATTTCCCGATGTTTTTGACTATTTTGTGGCATTAAAATATTTTATTTTTCCTCTAAAAATGCCATCCTTGAAGGCTTTAATCAAGGACCCAGTGTCTTTTTGTATCTTATTCAAATCTGTCCTTAATATATGTTTTTGCCAAAAAAAAGGACCCTCCAATCTTAGGAGGGGAGGGATCTAGTGTCTAGCAAATTGCGGTGTTTTATTGCTTCACTTTATAGCACAGTTTTGTTATTTTTAGAGGTTTTTAGATTTTTTACAGTGCAAAATTATGGAGCGGACGAAGGGATCCGCCAAAGTAGCGGAAACCCGCACCGTCGCTAGCGCTCCCCAAATGGGGAAATAAATCCCCCTATGGCGTCCGAAAAGCCGGACTGTTATCCCCTTTACTACGGTCTCCACATCCCCTGCAACTCTTACATCGAGGGTTCAAATATTAAATATGCTTGTAGAATTTTATTATTTTTATGCGCAGGTATTTTGATTTTTGGAGCGGGCGAAGGGACTTGAACCCTCGACGTCCACCTTGGGAAGGTGGCATTCTACCGCTGAATTACGCCCGCACTGGAATTTATATTAGCATCTACAAGGCGTTTTGTAAAGTTGAATCTGATAAATTTACTTTTTTTCAAAATGTGACTAAAATGTGCCATACGGTTACGCCCTCTTGAGCAAATCTGGGCTATACGAAAAACTTTCTTCCGCCACTTTATCGTAGTGCAACTCCAACTTAGCTATGGCGTCTTTCTTATGCTTCGGTGCCAGATGGGCATAGATGAGTGTTGTATCAAGCTCTGAGTGTCCCAGAAGCTCCTTGACCGTGACAAGATCAACGCCCGCCATAACCAACTGAGAAGCAAACGTGTGTCGTAAATCATGGAACCTGCATTTAATTCCCGTCAAGCTTACCGCCTTCCTAAACGCCGCCACATCTCGATACTGCTCGTTATCAGCGTTTGGAAAAACATAGTCTTCTCGGTGGGGCTTTCTCTCCTGATACTTCTTCAGTAGCATGCCATAGGTGTCAGAGCTCATGGGAATTTCTCTTATGTTATTATTCTTGGTTTTATCTAAGACTATCAACCTGTTACTCAGGTCAACGTTGTCCCATTTTAAACCGAGTATTTCCCCTTTCCTCATCCCCGTATGCAAAGCCACTGAAACGATATCCTTCATCTGCCCTACACAGCAACCAAGTACAGTTTCAATTTCTTCATTTGTTAAAAACCGTACTTTTCTCTTGGGCACTTTGTAAAGCTCGATGCCCCTGACTGGATTAGTTTCTATATATTCCCAGTCGATCGCTAGATTGAACATCCGCTTTAAGACAACCATCGCATTATTTGAATTGACTTCCGATATGCTTTCTTTTATCTCTGCTTGAACTTCCTGAACTACGCCCTTAGTAATCTCACGTAGCGTTTTCCTGCCAATATGTTTTGTTAACGTTTTGATAGTCGGCAGATAAACCTTTTTATATCTTCTGGTTTTGTCCTTAGCATATTGAAGAACTTTCTCAGCCAATTCAGAAAAATACATCTTTACTGGTCTCTTAAGGTCGAAGTATCCTTTCTCGTAGGCTTCCGACATCATCTTTCGGACTCTTACTTGTGCCAATCGCAAGTCTTTCGTTTTCAAAGAACGGCGTATCCTCTTACCTGACGGATCAATAAAATCGGAAAGCCATACTCCGCTTTTACGCCTTGTCAGGTTAGGATATGGAACAGCTTCATTTAACATTTGGTCTCCTCGACCAAAGCTGTCCCCTTGTATCCGCTACAATAATAGCCCTTCGTAGCCGTCTTTTCAATCCAAAAGGTCAGCATTAGTAGCGCTCCTTTTATACCTGCCTACCCACTTCTCTATTTCTGCCCTGTCAAACCGCAGGATATGTCCGATTTTACTGGTAGGGACTTTGGACTCACGGCTCCACCGATACAGCGTTTTAACGCTAACCCCAGTATATACGGCACATTCTTTCACGCTCAAGTAACGCCGTTCAACGCTTAGAGCCTCTGGCTTGACCGTAAGAGCCTGCCTTTGAGCTCTTGTGGCAACAATGAACCGTTCCCCTGCCTGAAGCCTTATACTGGGATTCCCTGTGTAATGCCCTTCCGTAAAGCAGGACATCCTCTCTGTGGTCATATCGTCTTTTTCAAATGACACCACAAGCTTTTCTCCGATCAACCCTAAACCGACAAACGGAATATTTAGAACTTTGTCAACATTATATAATTCTTCGATAATATCCTTACCCATAAACTCGCCCTCCTTCTAATACTCCTTTTTTTATAACCAATCAGGCAAATTCTCTATATCCTTGCCTTTTTCCAATTGGCTGTTGTCATCCATATCCAGCCCTACCTGAACCATTTTCAAACATCCTTTTTTTGTTGATACTTTTTCAGGAACCTTTTCTACCTCTTTCTGTGGTATTTCTGTAACCCCAAAATACTCTCTCAACTTTTCTAAAGCCATACACTACCTCCTGTGTAATATAAGCTGAGGCAAGACATCAGCTTTGAAATAATACAGAAAACCATAATGACCTAAATATTTAGACCGATTTTCCATATATCACTATTTCATTTGAAGTGAAAATATATAATATTATATTTTTAAATTTTTTTACCAATAAACAATATAAGCGATATAATCGGATTGTGAATCCCTTTTTAATAATATAGTGTTTGTCCATTTATATCTCCTATTTCCGTTTACTAAAACTATATGTTTTAGCTTTGCCCTCCTCCTTTTCCGTCTTTATCTCATAGTAGATCTTCAAATTCTTTTCTATGTGTGTGAGTTTCTGAGCAAGACTTTTCGGACTCCTATATGTGCTCCTTATTTCAGGGAATGCAGACCCTAGTTCATCCAGAAGCTCTTTCGCAGTTAGGCTCCGTGCTTCATACCCCGGTATTCCTGTCCACAATTCAAGTGCCTGTGCTATAGGTTCATCCCCAAGCAAGAATTCACTTTGATCATGCTGAAGCTTCTCCAATGCCAAAATAATTTTATTTTCCACCCCTACAACTCTGCCTATCCTACATACTAATTTAGCCCAATCAGCCATCCTGTGGTTTGTCTTAAATTCTGGGTTCCCATCTGTTTTCAAGTGTTGAACTATTGTGTTAAGGTCATTCAGCAATTCTGTCATCAATTCGTTTCTTTTATCTGCTCTTTCCTTTCTTAATTGTTCTTCAGATTTGAACTCTTTAAATGTTTCAACATTGAAAATGAGCATTCTGTCTGCTAAATCATCTCTCTTAAAGTTCGGAGTCCTTGAAGTCAAAAATATAAACACCCGCGGAAACATTTTACTCTTTTCATTCGTCGTGTATAATTTTCTGCGAATTATACCCGATCCCGTGGCAACAGCTGCTAAGTGGTCATTTAGCCAAAGAATCTTGCCATCAACATTGTCATAGACCACTAAGTATTCGTTACAGATACTTGCAAGGAAAGCATCTTCTTTATCCTTTCCCATAGAAAGAACTCGCACCTTGCTTCCAAAAAAAAGCGACAATATCCAAGACAAAGTTGAGGTTTTTCCAGACCCCTTCTGACCCAGAAACAGCGTTAGTGGTTTTGTAGGCAATAGACTTTCAAAAAACAGGGAAAATATATTTAGCAACCAAAAACCCCGTTGTTCACTTGGAAGGAGTAGCACCTCTGTTGATAAAGTAAAATTTATTGTATCCACTAATAGCTCTGAGACATATCCCGATCTTATATTCTGACCCAAGTACTCAAATGACTCCCAACTTGGATCATCTATGAATAGAATACCGTCTGTCCCATTTGGAACCGACTCAACTATATATCCGTTTAACCTATACATCATCCCGTCAAAGCTAGAAATATACAGGCAACTTAAATATCTATTATAGAAGCAGAAGTTGTAAACAGTTACTGTTTTCTCACGGTAGGCGTAGGCTTTGATACTCTCAATTAAATACTTATATTCTATTTCGGTCGAATTCAACCCAAAGCTAAACTCGACAAAAGCTTGAAAGGCTATCGAATTAACACTGAAAAGCTTGTGGTCTTTGTTTCTAAAGTAATAACTTTCTTCGTTGCTCCAAGCAAAGAATCCGTGCTTACACAAACTTTCTATCACCAAGGAAGCAACTTCTTTTTTGATCAAAAAAGGTCTTTTATTCTGTTCTCTTACTTCGATGATTTGGTTTTTGATCTTTTCATAGGGGAGCAGTTCCCAATCATCAAAGTAATTAACCACCCTTGGATATTTCTCATTTTGAAAAAGAACCTCAGCCGAATTATCATCTTCCAAAGACAGTACTTGCACCTTTTCTCTTTCGCTTATAAGATAATATTCGTCAACTTCAGGAGGTTCTATTCTTACAGCTTTTACAATGTGCGTATTATTTTGATTGCCTTCCCGAGATTTTTCCATTTATTCACTCCTTCTATTTTTCTGACTACAAAATAAAAAACTCCTCGCGGTCTTTCGACCATGAGAAGTTTTATAGAAGGTTTTTCTCGGTAACTTCAAATTCAACCAGCGCGACGCGATTCAGCCACGCTCTATTTATTGTAAGTATACCTCTGTTTCCTGTTTTTGTCAATACCCCTATTCATTTTTATTCGCCCCAAATCAGGTTTTTCAGCAAATAATAATCACTTGATATAAAAAACGAGGGAAATAACCATCATACTCGATTTTCCGACTTATTGATTTTGTTAATGTTTCCATGGAGGGATTTTCTTCTTGAACTATATTTTGTGTAATAAAACGAGGGAAGTTTTATAGCTTATCTGGCTTTGGGGAATCTCCCTTCTCCTTAATAAATTGCCTTGCCTTCTTGGAAATCAATGGCACAATATTTACTTTATCTTTGACAGAAAACACCATCATGAGATAATCTTCCATAAAGTTATATCCTTCAACTTTTAATTTTAACAATTTATCAGCATGACAATTTCTAATCCTTTTTTTGCTCCCGCACGGACAGTCATAATGGCCCCTATAATTATCTTCCACTAACATCTGAATAAGCTTGATTACAGTAATATCGTCGTTTGCATTTAACCGATTCTTAAAATCATCCATTATGCCTGTAATTCCATGATTCCTTTGCCCAAAAGGCATTATCCCTGTTTTTTGAAACATATGATAATTAAACAAATACGGAATAACTAACTCATTAACGAAATAAAGCAATGTAGGTTGCTGTTTAAATATTTGATTTAACGTGTATGGGGTTTCCAAGCAAAAGTATCCACCTTTAATGCGATGGTAGTCTTTCGGTATTTTAGAATCAAGGTCTCTAACAAAGGGTGGTTTCAGAGGATATTCTTTATCAATAACTATCTCAATTTCAAAAGCATCATTTAGTTCGGCAACATTGATAACAATTGTTCCGCTAATACGAAAAACATTCTCATCTTTATTCAAGAACAAATATGGGTATTGACTCCTTAATTCTTTATATTGACTGTCAACATCTACAAACCCCATGGCTGTCTCTTGCTAACATTCCCAGTGTTTATTG
Organism: Candidatus Firestonebacteria bacterium RIFOXYD2_FULL_39_29; assembly: GCA_001778375.1. Lineage (NCBI taxonomy): Bacteria > Candidatus Firestoneibacteriota > Candidatus Firestonebacteria bacterium RIFOXYD2_FULL_39_29. The sequence goes on along the minus strand of MFGV01000074.1, from coordinate 64,120 downwards.
ATACTAGAGGAACGCTATTAACAAGATTATTTCTTGTAGTCTTTATAGTGGTTCCAAGTTTTGCCTCGAGAATGGTAGTTACATCTGCACTACTTTTTCTTATCAATCCTGTATCACAAAAATCATTCTTAGCATCTTCCAACCACTCAAAGAAAGCCAATGGAAGGGAGTCATCTTCATTCCATCTCTCCATAAAATTCTCAGCAATATTGGACGGATTAGCCAAATAATAGCCTTCTTCCTTCTTATATTGTTCAATATCAAAATCACTCAAGATGTCATGCAAAGCAGTATACACATCCGCTTGCCCATTGTATAACACAGCACATATAGTTGTAATGATTATAGATGCAGGCTTATTCTCTTTTCCATCAAAATATACATCTCGATGACGCTTAAGAACTTGAACACTCTTCTGAAGAGGTGTCCTGACTTTATAATCTGGTACTTCATCTATACTCTCTTTTAAAGATGCAGCCATAGATTTTTTTAAGCTGGCAAATATCAATTTTTGCCTTTCTGAAAACCATGTCGCATATCCATCTGGATTACTAGGCTCCCACTTATACACACTCTCAGCTTTATCGGTAATTTTTATCGCTGTTTTATACAAACCACCAACTTTATTTAGTTCTACATCTAATATGGCAGGTAAAATATCCAAATGGAACTCATTCTCGTAATTGAGCGTCCAACACCTTCTTCCTTCTTTATCGAGCAACTTTGCGTATATCCCATTCTGTTTCAGGCTTTCCCCGACAATTTCTTTTAGTTCTTTCGATGTAATGCTTTTCTGCTCTTCTGCTGTTAGTAAACATACCAAGTCAATATCGCACTCATCTTTATTATTGATCGGCCTTACTACAGTACCAAGACGAAAAGAGCCTTGAGAATATATCCTTGGTATGAACTTTAATTTAAGCAATGGAGACTTTTCACTACTCAACCATGATCCAACAGCTTCATATCTTTTTACAGCTTCTAAATATCTGCTTTCAGATATATCTAAATTTTCCACAATTGAATCTAAGTCATGCGCAAGTTTTAAAACTCTATCAGCTGTTAACATTTTCTTTTCCTCCTACATTATATTTTGTGAATTGGGACAAACTCTCCTGACTTGTGTCCAGAAAAAACATTCTCAAAAATAGGAGAGTTATCTCTGCTATGCTTTGAAGCAAAAGCATACAAGTCTTGCATGTTTAGCTTATCCAATTTGAATAATCCTTCTGGTACTTTTGGACTAATTCTAACATAGTGATCTTTTATTAATAACTTGCATTGAGAACAAACCGCGGAAGATTGAGCTTGCAATATCGTTTTAATAGCAGGCAAAGCCCTTGGCAACCAACCCCCGAAATATTTCAATACAAAGGATTTTTTTGATAATTCTTCTGTTGTCCCGATATTCAATATTTTTATCGTATCAATAGGTATTTCTAATACCTTGATTGCCTCAACCAAGCCAATCATACTCGGATTATTCGCCCACAATCCTCCATCCACCAAACTAATGTTATCAATGCACTTACATGTCGGAAAAAATGAAGGCGCTGCTGTTGTTGCACGCGCTACTTTCCAAGCAGGATATTTGAAATCTCGTTTAAACCGTTCATGGTGTGCCGTCTTAAAAATATACACTTCTCCCGAATCAGTATCAAAAGATGGTATTACCAATCGTTTTTTGCTTTCTCCAAGCAATCTCGAACCAAAACATTTATCATCTTTTAAAATATCTTCTAGTATTTTCCCATCATATTTATTAAATAAAATATGTTTAAACCATGAAGCAACAGGGATACCGGCAAATATCCTTGGGCCTTTCTCAAGATAAAAGTCGACAATCTCCTTTGGCGTCATTCCCAACCCGAGGCCCAAAGCAATAATACCTCCGGTAGAAGTTCCTACTATTAAATCAAAATGATCAATCACCTTTATTTTGAGGTCTTCTTCAAGCTTAGCAAGTAACACTGCCGAGAATAGACCTTTTATCCCACCGCCATCTAATGAAAGTATTTGAAAACAATCATTCATTTTAATCCCTCACAACTTTTTTATTTCTTTTAATGACAGCTTTAACTTTACCAGCAATAGAAACTTCATTCGTACTCGGGTCAACAATAATTGGTTGCATTGTTTCATTTTGTGGTTGCAATCTGATCATATTTTGTTCTTCATAGTACTTTTTTACCGTGGCCTCGCCGTTTACAATTACAACAGCTCTTTCGCCTTGAAAAACTTGAGGCTGTTTTTGGATAACAATATAGTCCCCGTCTTCTATGTTCCCATCGATCATACTCGAACCTTTAACTTTCAGCGCAAAAATATCTTTTGACTTCCCGACTATTGACTTATCTACTGTAAGCATCCCTTCATAATTTTCCTCTGCAAACATGGGTTTCCCTGCCGCAACTGTTCCTAGAATCGGAATCTCTGTTACAACATTGCTTTCATCAATCCATTTGTCAAGTTCACATTTTTTAAATCGCCATTGGTTACTTACTTTGAAAGCAGGTATCTGTCTTAAGTTAATCATCCTGTAAATTGTCTTTTTGTTTACCTTTAAATACTTCGATACATCTTCAATAGTTAACATCTCCCCTATACATGGTAATTCATCTGCATTGTCCATTGTTGTCCCTCCTTGTCCATTATAGTATAACACATTACTTGCCTTTTGTCTACAGACAACTATCCAATTACTATGGCTTCGTATTCTGCTTTATCAGTAAGGATAATTACAGCCCTTCTTACAATCAAATCATCATATACTTCTTTTATCGTGATGTGGCGCTTCTTTCTTGAAACCTTTTTTACAACTAAACTATTATTACGCTTTACCAATGCCTCTAGAATACCTCTTAAGTTTTCTGTAACTTTGCCAGTAACAACCACCACGACATCCCCATCTTTCATCCTCTTCAACAAACCCTTCATATCGCCTCCGTCTCCTTGGAATACTCATGGACGAACTTTTCAAGAATATATTTTCTACCTTTTTGATCGGTGGTTATTGATTCCAAAACATTGCCCTTTTCATCAAACCTTGTAACATATCTTCGGAGCTTCTTAATCCTGCCTTTCTGAGTAAAGAATCTAATCACAGAAATCTGTTTATCCTTTGTATAACGGTAGCTCATCTGCCAAAGCTTCTTGCCATGTAAATATTTTACCTCGGTAATCCTCCCGTCATTCAAGTACCCGTAAATACTTTTGGAGGTAACCTTGCCTTTATTATTATACTGCTCTGAAGATATTACTCTGCCTTGCCTATCGTACTTATCCAATGAACGGATATAACTTTCAATCAGCTTTCCGTTCTCGTAATGATACAGCCAAACCTTAACAGCCGTAATTTTAAGTCTCCTCATCCTTTCAGCGTTTTTCTTTTCTGGTTTACGAACACCGTACATTTTTATCCTCCTTTAATTAAAGTTTAGTTTCCAGACAGCTTCAAACTTTTTGTCGTCATTTGTATGAAGATATAACTCAGTCGTGCTTATTGCGGAATGACCCATGAGATCTTGGACAGTCCTTAAATCCACTCCTTTTGAAAGTAAGGTCGTGGCAAACGTATGCCTTAAAGTATGCGGCGTTATTCTTTTTGTTAGGCAACTTTTCTCGGCATACTTCCAGACTATACAATCCACTGCACAATGAGTTAACCCTTGTTTCTTAAATGGCCCGTGCTTACCAAGAGTTAGAAACAACGGCTGGCTCGGATCATGACCGTTTCCGATTGCCCTGTGATACTTCATAATCAATTCACAAGTATCTGGCTTTAGAGCAATCCTCCTGAGCTTATTTCCTTTACCGATAACCTCCAATATTTTTTGGTTCCTGTAATCTTTTATACTCCCTACCGTTAGATCACAGACTTCGGCTTTTCTACATCCTGTCGTTAACATCAGGGTTAGAATTGCCATATCTCTTTTACCCTCTGCCGTCCTTTGATCAGGCAGGGAACAAATCAACCTTGCCTCATCCTCCGTTAAGAATTCACTTTCTTTCTTCCTTGTATACATCTTAACCACCTCCATTTTTTAAGTATCCAATATTACCTTCCATACCTTTAATGCCTCCCATCAAATTCTCGTTTAAACGGGGTTTATACACCCGATCATTCCACCCATAATATATTTGGTTTATGCTCCAACAATAACCTTCAATTTCAGTGATTAACGAGGTTAGCTTATGTTTCGCCATTTTATTCTCTCCGTTCAGGAATTACGTACGGAAGCCCCAACACTTTGTAAACTGATTCTTCCGTCTCTCCTGCTATGAATTCCTGAGTCCCATCAGGGCTTACTTTAAACACACCGTACTGGCTTAACATTAGACCCTTGTTCTTTGCTACTTGCCTTAGCTTCATATTTGAGATCCACCCTCCTGTGTGATGAAGAATAAATGCACCAGAGCAATTGTTATTACTTAAGAGCAGGTTCAAATCAATTTGCTTGCCTTCCTTGACTATCGAGCTTTTTACTATCCCGCTCATTATTATCTGTTCTCCTAAAACGCAGAACTTTTGCATTACAAACTCTCTGGTATATTCTTGCTTTGTTTTTGCAATCAAATCAATGTCTCCGACTATTGGTTTCATCCGCCTTATAGACCCTGCCACAACTATCCTTTCACACCAAGGTTCAAGCTCTTTACAGACCCTATCCGCCAGTTCTTTTGCCACGCTCCATTCGATTCTATCCTTTTTTGTCATCTTTACCCCCGTTATACGCATTTTCTTATCCATGCCTATCCGTCCCGTCTATAGTACACCCCAAGTATCCTTTGGTTTTCTATAACAAAACCCCTCCTTTTTAGAACAAAACCAAAACTTCCTTTGGTATAGTCTTATCCGTAAACCCTTGCTCATTAGTGATGATCACTAACAATCTATAACCCGAAATATTTATCACACCCCCTTCTTGAGTAAATTTTAATCCGTCCTCTCCCGTCTGCTTTATGCCATGAGTTAACTTTCTTCCTATTTGTCCCAAGTTTTTAGGAACAAATATTATAAAGAGTAGGTTTTTCTGGGATTTGTAAAAATAGATAGTTTCATAGGGTTTCATAGATAGTTGAATAGGTGGTTTCTCCCTGAAACAATAATTAAATAAATAAGAATATAAGGTCGAGATAGTTTTTCTCCTTTTAACAGGGTGCCGTATTTCTCCTGATAGAATATTCTCAAATCCTATCTTTTCATATAAACTACCTATCCCACTATTATTTCTTAGAATTGCCCTTTTAAAATATAATTTAACCATTTTGGGTACCTCGTAAACCCTCTATTGAACTATCTTTAAACTGCCTACTAACCCTCTATTGCAAATATCTCACCAAGAACCGTTAGCTTGGACGATCTTTGGTACTTCTTTTACTTTCCTGACTTGCCAATGTTTATCCGTATCCACTTCGAGCCAAGATACTTTCAGATTCTTTAATTCCATGAAGCTTATATAACCCCACTCAGCCATTTCTGGATCGCCTAAAATTGCAAATCCAAAAAACGTATCCACCCTATCGTACTCGGTTATATACCAGTCACAGTTTGCTACAAAGAAATGCATGTAAACTATTTTCTCAGCAGTTCCTTCTCCGTCTTGCTCATACAGCTTTGGAACGCTTTCAAGCTCTTCTTTTGATGGTTTTGCCCACATACTCATTGCCCTCCTTCAATATGGTAGCGTTTTGCTAAATCCGCCAATCTTATCCTGTTAAACAAATAGTAATTCTTTCCGTTTAGCATCCTCTTCTTTTCAAAACATTTTAACCTCCTTAAAACATTCCCGAACTTTGTCTGGGTCAGTTCTAACATCTCGTCAGGATTTCTTTGTTTAAAGAACTCGAATAACTCTGTTGCTTGAACTTCCTTTACATCCTCTATCATTTCCATTAATCCACTGATTATAAGATGCTCCATCTCATCCTCACCTATCTGGGATTTCTCATCATACTTTTTCGTAGCCAAGTCAAACATTGTTCTAAACACCTCGTCCGTTCCTGCCATCTTATCCAAGAATGTTGCTATGGTAAAAATTGACTTCCATAATTGCCATTCCCTACCGGAGAAACTCATCTCGTTATGGATATTCATATACAGGTCTTTTATTTCAATATGATGTTTCATTAACAATAAGTATAGATTGTTTCTTACAGCTTGAAATTTTGGATCCAACAAATATATCTCCCTTTCTGAAATCTCCTTATTGCCACTCCTGCTCATAGTGATATAGATAACCCTGCTACCTAGAACATCTTCCACCCCTGCAATATTGGCAAATACCTTCGGTGAATAACTTCTAAATCTTTGTATCTCGAATCCGTCTTTTCTTTCTCCACACCTTAGTACACTGGCTCCTGCCTCATACCCTGAAAGAATTACGCTCCTAAACTCTGGATTATCACCGCTATTGATATTTTCCATTTCATCAATCATTAAACTGCTCCGATTGGCTTCTACTATCCTAAACGTTGAAGCCGTGCTTAAACTTGCCGTAAACTCTGCGTTAAATGCAAATCTTGACGTTAGTTTTAAACACTTTGACTTCCCACTTTCTCTCGTCCCTGAAAGGAAACAATAAGGGAATGATGAAAACAATGGATGAAAGTATGTACCTATGCACCATATCGAAAAGAAATCGTATAGAGCCGTCTCTTCAAAATCTAAATACTGTTTGTATAACTCCTTTATTTCATTGAACACCTGATAGGCGTTAATCTCGCCTTCTTCATTCTTTAAAAACTTCTGGATACTTTCGGACTTCCACCTGCTTTCAGGTAAATACGTTGATCCCGAATAAATCAGTTTCCGCTTATACATCTCTTCCTTGGTTAACGGGAAACATTCACGGTTACTGGCAATAACATATGGGACTTCAAAATACTCACCTTTTACTTCCTTATAGAGGGTTATTGTTACATAGGCGGTTTCGTTGATGAAATCCAAGGCGGGACAAAATATTCTAGGCTCTTCCCAGACGATATGGGCAGGTATCTCTTTGTCGGGTTTAACTCTCTGCTTTCTGCAATCGTATAGATACTCGTTTATTACCTTGCTTGACATTCCTAACTGGGAGATAATCTTCTTCTTGATAATCTCTAACTCGACCCCATCCAACCAGACTGCGACCTCAAACAACAGGCTCTTAATTTCTCTACCTTTTTCAACATCCCCCATCTTTGCTATGCTTGCCAGTTTTTCATCTACGGCGTTTATTATGCTATCTTGTTTAACCTGCGTTTCCATGTGCTCCCTCAGGTCATTCTTTTCTTTGATACTGATAGTCTTTATCAGCTCTCCGATCTTTTGCATATCTGCTCCTTAAAAATACGATTTTTACTTCCATTATATTAAAAACATTCTTTTTCACGTTTAAACCCCCGTTTTCCTTCTCTTCTTATTCTTATAATATATTTGGTTATAGCGATCCGAGATCTCATGCTTAAGCCCCGTTTGCTCGCGTATTTGCCCGTTTATAATTGATCCTTCCTTTACTTTTCCCGTACTTGGCAAAAAGGTGACAATATACCTCTACTTTTAAAATGTCCGTCACCGCCCTTGAATACGAGAAGCCCATATCTTTCAAAACATTAACCATGATATCCACCAACTCGATTGCTTCCGTCTCCAACTCTTCTTTTTCTCGCATTCTTCTTGGCTCCAAATAGAAAGAGCCTCTTGGGCTTTTAACCCTCAAGGCTCTTAAATTTAAACTGTCTTGTTTTGTTCTACTTTATTTCTTGAAACCTTCGTTAATTACCTTAATAGGACTTAGTACTACAACGTTGTCTGAAGAAACGTATTCAAATTTCCCAGTAACGACCATCCAATCGTCTTCCTTAACTTCTGGAACTTTTTTTAACATAACAGCACATTGATATGTATACCCCTCTGGACCAAGAACACTAACACTATAGCTATTATTATCCCTGTAACTCGAAGCCAGACGACCCAAGGGATTTTCCCTTGAAATGTAACTCACTTTAAATCTCCAAGTTGTAACGGTTCCTTTGTATTTTTCCTCAGCACTACGAAAGTTGACCCATTCATCTTTTGCATCCCGATCTTCTTTTGGCTTGTATTTTTCTTCTTCTTGTCTACGCTTTTCTCCAGCGATCCTTTCCGCCTCGACCCTTACCAACTCCCTATTAATTTCAGTTAAACGCTCCCTTGAAGATGCAACTAAAGAACTCGTTGGATACTTCTCAATTACAGCTTCAAACTCCGTTTTCGCATTATAATATGACTTATCCTTCAATAATAAAACACCTTCCTTATAATGATAATCTGCCGTCTCTTTTAAACACTTGATCTCATTCTTCAATGAAGCATTCTCTGATTTTAGTTTTTCAATTTCACCTTGTCCACAACCTCCAACAAATACAATTACTAGCCCTAATATAAACAAGCCAACATCTTTTCTACTCATAACGCACCTCATTCTTAATTCGCTTTATAGATTGCGACGTCACTTTTTAAACTTTCTACCCCTTCTCCAGAAATAGTCCTTTGATAAGAATATGTCGTCCCGATAACAACTGGATAATCCTCATAATATGTTGCAGTGGTTGTTCCTATTTTCACCCCATCTCTATAGATGTTACTCGTATATGAGCTTGTCCATTCTTCCCCATATTTTATATTCCAAGTTAATCTCATAGTGGTTGAAGTATTTCCAATCGTAGTTATATTCGGTTTGTATGCCTGTATTTTTGTTGCGAGATTTATTGAATCATAAGGATTGTTCCAACTACGGGTACATCCAACACCTATCAAAACGCTTAATATTAGTACTACCGTTATTCTATTAATTGGCTTCACTTTAAAACCTCCCGCATAATGCTATGCTTATTCCGTCAAAGGAAGGTTTGCATACTAAATGTATTTTGTCATTATCCAATTCCGACACATTACTTTCTGTTGATGTATTAGTAATTAATGCAATCAACCCAAACACCCCTGTCCCAATTCCGCATGCCAGCGTTGCCGTATCCCATGTCTGCGTTTTAGTTTTATGATCAAGTGCTGACTCATTACTCTGCGCCTTTTGATATAAATCATATTCATTAGAAGCATTTAAGTAGCTCCCTGCTGTTGCAATAGCAAATCCGCCAGCTATCCATGCCCATGCGTCTAAAGGTTTCGAGGGCTTAACTATCTCTGAATATTTATTTGTTTCAGACAAATATTGACTTGTTTTCATACGTTCATATTTTAATTGAACCCCTGTAATATTAGATGCCAGTTTAACGCTACATTCTTCGAAGTCATTTTTTGATTCGCACCTGATTCTTTCTGACTTATCTACGCTACCGCTTTCTACGTCAAGAAGTCTAACTGTAATATAATAGATTCCGCCTAACTCGTTTATGTCGCCAATAAATATCTTTCGAACATTAAGTAACTTGCCGACTTCCACTGCACACTCGCTTGAGGTACACCCTGTCATCTGGAGCTTCTGTTCTTTTAAAACATCCTCCATCTTGTCTCTTCCTATCACTAAGTATTTATTTGTCCTGTAAAGATCGTGTCTAAATAAACTTACAAATATTGAAGTGTCAGTCTCTGATACATTCTTCGACTCAAAGCTTAACACTGCAACATTTATCTTTTCCTCAGCAAAACCTATTCCGGTCAAAAGGAAGGTAAGTATTAATAGGGTTAAAATATTCTTGGCTTTCTTAATGGCGACATTTCCAAGCTCTTTGCTTTTAACTGCTTTTATGATGGCTCTTATTACCTTGCCTTTACCTATTCCTTTACCGTTATTATCTTTAATAGTTTTATCTATGTTATCAACATATTTCATCTCTCCTTTATTAAGTAGTACCGTTTTTGACTTCATCTATCCGTCTCCTTGCCCATCTGCCCTAATGGGCATATTGTCTTTATAAAAAAATAGAGGACTCCGAATAACAGAGTCCTCTATCGCTTCTTTTTACTGACTTCTATAGCTTTTTCAATTTTCTTTACTAAGTCTTCTTCGGTCTTAACTTTGCTCAGGTCTATATCGTACTTCATAACCGCTCTTATACAAGCCTTAATTATTGAGGTTTTTGGTATCCTGAACCCACCAAGTTCTCTGGCATCAATACCAATATTCTCTAACCACTTAGTTAGTTCCGCGTTCATTGGCACGTGTACTTTAAAAACTTCATTCTTTTTCATTTCATTTACCTTAATATAATTATATATTACTTCCCGTATAATCTCAATATCAAAATAAGGTATTTTGACCTTAACGAGATAATGGCTTAGTAGTCAACACTTTAACGGGGCAATTTCGAGAGCAAACGCCGTTTTTACACGTTAAAATAGTTTTAATATAATTTTATATTAAGGGATTACAAAAGGAAGGGCAAACCCTATATGTCCAAGATTTTCCATTCCGAGAGGTCATCTTTATTATATTTGTACTTATCGTTACTATTAACTCTCCAACTATTTTTAACAGATATGACTATTCCACCCTCAAGCTTTTTTACTTTTTTCAATTCCTTCTTAATGTATTTTTGTAAGCCTTCCGCTCTTGGGCCAGCCTGTTCTGCTGTCATTCCGCTTTTAGTATCAAATAGTCCAATCCTGCCATCTTTAAATTTAACTACAAAATCAACATAAAAACTTCTTTCTATGCCATTCTCATCCTTGTACGGTACTGCAAAATATTTAACCTCGCCCTCTCCGTTCTTATACCACCATTTTACCTTACTAGATTTGTCAAGCAATTCTACAAACTTTCTCTCGGGATCACTTTGTTCAGACACATAGAATGGTTTAATAATAGACTTCTCATGGTCTTCTTTTTTATACCTTTTGTTATAGTTAATGACTATTGGAACTTCCCATTCCGGCGTCTCTTCCTTTTCCTTTGTTTCGGATAGTTTTTCTATGACTTCTTTTTTGTATCGCTCCTTTGCAAGGTTTATAACATCCACAAATGCTTGTTCATTCTCCTTCCCTAAGACTATACCCTGAACCTTTGGATCATACTTTTCTATTTTGTATTTTTGCTTAAAGTATTGGTATATAGCTGTTTTCATTCTATCACTTGAATCAACTGGAGCATAAGGAGAACAATTCTGAATGATAAATCTATCAAATTTTTCTTGCAATTCCTTCTCACTTAAAGTCAAATACACCTGGCCCTTGTCCTCTATCTTCCCAGGTTTATCCACATCTTTTATCTTCCCATCTGATATTATTGGATTGATAATTTTAGATTTGTCCACATTAATTTTATTTTGTAATTTGTTCACATCAGCCACCGTCACAAATATTCTCGTAAAGGCCCCTGACAAACGTGTTCTTTCTCTTTGCCTTTTCATGAAAACTGATGACAAGGCTAATTCCTCATACAACTTGTTATCTCTTTTACCTTCATATATTGATATATAGTCTTTTGCGTAATCCTCTGTTATTTCAATGCTTGGCAGATTTGTAAAAACAAATCCTTTATTCAGTTCCTCATTCTTAACATAATAACGCAACTCTGGCATTCTCATAATCCTGCCGATCGTCTGTATAGTAAAAACAAAACTTTTCAATTCTCTAAATATCACCAGAATTGATGCTCTTGGGCAATCCCAACCTAACGCAATAGCTTGCTTAAATACCAAGACCTCTACGTCATTATCATTTTTTTCTATATTTGGTAAAGTATCAGTTTTTTCTTCTGACAACCATATTGCTAATTTCCCGTTCTTTTCAGTAATTCCTTTTGATTCTAGAATTTTTTCCACATCTTCTTTTTTGTTAATCAAATCTCCTTTACTGTCTGGCAATTGAATTAACACAAGCGGATTAATATTTGAACCTTCGTTCTCGAACATTAATTTCAAATCTTTTCTCTTCTTTAATGCCTGATCAATTACCAGTTCGTCAGCACTTTTTGACCCGACTTGGATACTTTTAAATTCAGGATTAACAACAATTTCCATCTTAATCATTTCTTCAGATTTAACATCAGTTAAATGGACTTTCTCAATCTCAGAGACTTTGTCAGTTAGATGAGGTGTAGCAGAAACCTCTATGGTTACTTTAGGGCCAATAACTTCTATTAATTCTTTTGACTTCTCTGAATTTGCGGAATGATGGCTTTCGTCAATAACTAATATTACAGTTCTTCCTTCCTCTTTTGTGTTCCGAATAATACTATTCAAATTATTATCTCGCTCATTTTCTTTTACAAATATATTTATGTCTTTCTTGTTTATGCTGTGCCAGTTAATAAACAAAATTTCATTTTCGTTTATCTTCCTGTCTTCCAAGTCTTCAAAGTATGAGCACTTTATTAGCCTATCATCTTCGTAATATTTTTCTAACTTTTCTTTGCTTTGTTCATGAAGCATTCTAACTGACACCCAGACAAATGAATAACTTTTATCACCCTTCTTATTCCGCACTATTTCTTTTAACAGCTCTGACACCATTACAGTTTTTCCAGAGCCTGTAGGAGCTTGAAAAATGATCACTTCATTTTCTGGAGATCTTAATAGCTTTTCTGTTTTATTCTTAAGACCTTCTATAGCTATTTTTTGATACTCCTTTAATTCGATCATTTGAATATCCTCTTATAAACATTCAAAATTACTGCTGGTATAGGTTTTAATTCTACAAGATGTTTTATGTCTTCAAATTCCTCTTCCCTCGCATTCTCGTCAAGTGAGAAAACGTATATAACAACTAATTTATTAATCTTTCTTATTTCCTTCTTAATATCCTCAATTCCCTCATCATCATAAACTATACCTAAATGCTTATTTTGTGAATCTTTGAATATTCTATATTCTTTACCTTTTTTTACTTCCTCAAAACAATATTCTTTTAGACACAACATTTCCGTTGATTTATCAACTAACATCTTTTTACTCTTATCAGTCGGAGAAGCGTCCACAAAATCTGTCTTATAATACTTTAAATTTGCAGGCATTCCAGTTATATCATCGTGCCCTTTAAGACCTTTTATTACTCTTTTTATTCTTGGATAGCATACACCTTCTGCAATTTTATTTTCATTATTAGTGCAGACAATAAATTTTCTACTACCCTTGTCTTCATTATTAAGCATTAAGACAGCATGACCAGTGGTTCCAGATCCTGCAAAATAATCCAGAACTATACCATTCTTCGGAAGAAACAAATCTATGCAATCCATAACAGAGTACAAGCTTTTAGGGTAATCAAAATTTGTTTCTGGGAGGATCGTCTTTAAAAGACGCGTGCCGTATGCATTAGCATTATACTTACTTCCATGCCAAAACGATGTTGGTTTTACACGACCAAGTTCACGACGTTTGTAATAGATAGTTATTCTTTCTTTTCGAACAACAGCACTAAGCTCGCCCACATTGTCTTTTGCTCTTTGTTTGTCCCAAAGCCAAACCCTCTCAATCCCTTTAACATTTATTGGCCAAACTTCACTCGTTCCTTTACCTGGCTCAAAAAATATTTTACCTTCTTTAGAAACATGGAATGCATACCAGTAGTCTGACCCTCTGTCCTCACGCGAAGCGTCTCTTCGCATCAACCCTTCCCATCGGAAATTGGATACCGGATCTTTTTCTGGAAAATCTAAACCAAAGTCTACATTTAGACCTCTGGTAATCGGGGTACCCCATGTTACAAATAATGCATATTCGTGTGCTTCCATTATATATTTGCTTTGACGTCTTCCTTCAGGTTTAATACAAATTGAAACTATACCAATATTCTTGGCATTTACACCTTCTAACAATCCGAGCAACCCCAATAATTCATGATCATCAATTGTTGCTATTAGAACTCCGTCCCTTCTTAAGAGATTCTTAGCTAAAATTATTCTTTTATTCATCATCGAGAGCCATTTGCTATGCCTATAATCATCGTTTTCATCAACGTAGTCGTTATTATATTTCCAATCCTTTGCTCGAGTATTATAAGGAGGATCTATATATATGACATCGATTTTATTTTTATGTGTATAATTTAAGACTGACAAGGCATGATAATTGTCACCTTCAATTAAAATATTAACAGGGAGGTCTTTATTGGTTTCTATTATTTTATCGTGTTGTTCTATTAAGACAGGGAGTTTGTTTTTACAAAGCTCGGCAACTTGCTCCGGTTTATCTTCCCACACCATACCATATTTTTTTCGCTTCCTTAGCTTTTTAATTTCTGTTAATAATTCTTCTCTTGACCAGCTACTAAAATCTTCTTTTGGCATATAAGATTGCTCCAGTTATTCAGCCCATACAAAATACTCTTCTTATGGCCGTCTCTTTTAACAATTATAGCAGTATTAATCTTCTTTATAAAGGGAAATCAGGTTTTTGATTGTAACGGAACAGCCCAAATGTTAAACGGGTTCATTTCCATCGCAAACGGGGTTATTCCTTCCTTTAGCTATTCCAATATAATTTTATATTATAACTTTTAAATAACCCTTTCAAACCAAAAATAACACGGTTTCTTAGGGTGATCCCAGTCACCTTCTGGCAAAACAAAAGTGTGCCCAAAATGTGCCTGACGGATGCACCTGGATGAGTAAATCTGGGCTCGGGTGAGACTCACGATTTCAAGAGAAGTCCTTTTAGAATCAGAAAATCATTTGGATACAAGGAGAACAGCTATCGGTCTAAACGCTTTGGGAAGGTGGCATTCTACCGCTGAATTACGCCCGCAGCCGTAAACGATGTTTATAATGCTTTTAAGGTTTATAAAGTAAAATCCTTCAAAGCAATCAACAAAAATATTGTAGCACCCAAAAATGTTTTTATCAAGAACAGTTTTGCAGCTTTTTTTGTTATCTTGTTAACCCCGACAGTCTCGGCAAATGTCCTATTATTTTATCCGGCAAAAAACCTTGATGCCGATACCACAAAAAACCTCTCCTGCTCAACTTTCAGTATATTCTCGCTTGCCACCAACTGAACGTAGGGAATATCATCGAACATTGTAGAGTGTTGATAATGATGCTTCTCTATTTTTTCTGAAGAAAGTTTGGCTTCAACTAACAAATAAGGCGTAGAGTTCTTAGTTATCATAAAATCAGTTTCGGTCTCACCTCTGGCTTTAACAAAATATAGCGCATATGTATCGGCGAGAGTACTATTCCAAAGATCCACTCTGGATTTAAGTTCAACAGCCACATAATTCTCAAATTTCTCCGCATCTCCTTTCACTGAAACCCAGTCATAGAAATATACCTTCTTTTCCTTTTTAACAAGGCGATTGCCTTTTTTGTAATAAGGCGGCACCTCAAATATAGCGTACGAAAGTGTGAGATATTTTACATAATTTTTAACGGTATTGAAATTGAGCTCAAGATCCTCCCTGAGTGAATTTATCGATAAAGGGGCCGCTATTTTGGAGAGCAGCAAGTAGTCGAGATCGGATACTTTTTGAAGCTGATGTATGGCGGATAAGTCTCTTAAGTCTTCTTTGACAGTTTTTTCAAGATATTCCGCATGCCAGCTTTTTGAAAAGACAGCATCCTGATTTAAAAATGGTTCAGGGAATCCGCTGAATTGCATAAGGGTCTCCATTGCTTTTTGTTCAAATCTGTTTCCGGAAATGTTTTTCTCTACATATTTCAGTGCCGTTTTGTCCGGCAATATGTTCTCATATTTTTTTCCCAACACTTCGGCAAGTATCAGGGGATTTAATCTGAAGAGGAAATAGCGGCCTGCAAGGCTATCCCCTGCCTTGTTAAACATATCAAGCCTTGCGCTTCCTGTAACAATGATATTCAGTTTAGTTTCATAGGTATCAAAGAAATCTTTTAGAATATTCTTCCATTTAGGATACTTGTGTATCTCGTCAAAACAAACACT
Organism: Candidatus Firestonebacteria bacterium RIFOXYD2_FULL_39_29; assembly: GCA_001778375.1. Taxonomy (NCBI): domain Bacteria; phylum Candidatus Firestoneibacteriota; species Candidatus Firestonebacteria bacterium RIFOXYD2_FULL_39_29. The sequence continues at coordinate 48,304 of MFGV01000074.1, read as the reverse complement.
GATCTTCCTTCCTCTGTCTCCATTTTTCAGCAGGTCGTTTGCAAGAAAATCAATTTCATTTCTGTATCTCTCCCGCAACTCTCTTCTATCCCAGTTATAATAATAAAGCCCGCTTTTGTTCTTTTCAAGCGCACTTTTGGCAATTGTAGTCTTTCCTGATTGCCTGGGTCCGGAGATAAACCGCATCTGCCTTGAGAATCTCTCGGAAAACGCTGTTTCCTCTATATATCTTTCTATTCGCTTACTCATGTTGACATTATTACACATGTATATAATATTGTCAAGGCATTATTATACAACCATGTAATTTTGTCAAAAGGGCTTCCCGCGAAGATAGGTAAAAAGGGACGGCTGGTCCATCATTTCCCCTTTCCGTTCTTCTGCCTTATACTTTATTTAATGATATTTTTTGTCGGCAATGAACGGGTTTCTGCCTGGGCGGCGCACAGGCAGGAGCCGAATATAAAAATACAGCCGGAAAGATAGATCCACATAAGGAGTGCCATGATCCCGCCGAACGCTCCATAGACTAGATTTAACGAGGCAAAGTTCTTAACATAGATAACAAATAAACTTTCTACCGCCTGCAGTAAAACTGTCGCATACAGGGCGGCAATCCACACCCGGGAAAAACGCACGAACTGTTGCGGAGCCAGCATGTAAAAAAGGCTCAGGCCGAAGAATATCACCAGCAGAGGGATAAAGAAGATTCCCAAGGCATATATCCAGAAAGCAAAGTCAGGTACTGTAAAAAGCCTTCCCTCTGTCATTTTTAAGAGGACAGGTGCCACCATGCCGAGGAAGACCACGCCTGCTGTTACGCCGAGCATCACCAGGCTTTTCAGCGGCAGACGCCACCACTTTCTAACCGGAGTATCCCAGGCAAGATTGGCAGCGAAGATGAGGGTAGAGAAACATTGGATGGCGCCCCAGATCAATATGAAAAACGAAATAACACCTACATGCCCCCGAGCTTTGACCACACCTGCAATGGTGTTGAATACTTGATCCTGCATTTCACCTCTGATCGGGACATATCTTTGCATATAGACAATGATCTCTTTCCCTGCTACGACCGGATCAACAAAAAACGAGGCAATGGTGACGAAAAGGACAATTAACGGAAATATAGAAAAAAAGAGATCAAAAGCAAACGATCCTGCCCACTGTCCCCCGTTTAACCGCAAAAACTTCTTGACAGTGATACTAAATATCGCCCAATCCCTGCTAATCTTATTTTTAAGTTTTATTTTCGTAATCATATATTTTTAATAATCCTATTTCCGATTTGTATAATTACTTATAATTTTATTCTATTTTTCAAAACACCTAAATTGTCTAATCCCGCAGTTAATTGACTTTTATCTGCCAACATATTATTAGAGGTGCTGTAAAGAATTTTCGTAGTTTCATCTCAGAGCAGTATAATTGTTGAGCATATGGGGTTATATCTAAAATGGGGTCAACGGCCATTATTTCCATTTTGCGGCTCGATTATTTCAGGACAGATAATTACAATGCTTCACCGGTTTGTTAAATGGTGCTGACTCTTTTGTTTTAGGAAAACAACGGCTATTACCAGAACCCATTGAAGGTAAGCTATTATTGATATCCTTTCAAAAAGCCCTGCGTAATAAAAGCCGGAAAGCCCTGCAATTACGGTAATGAGAGCGAAGCCCAATATGAAGAAGAGAGATATTTTCGAGTAGGCCCTGAGCTTTCTGTTATGATCCTCGCCGAACTCAAAGAACAGCGTGCTGATTATGGTAAAGACCGCCAGTATCGCAATAAAAAAATGATGGGTAAAACCGGAGAAGGTCATCCTTATATTTTCCGGGTCTTTGGGGAATATAATTATCAGTATCCCGGTTACCCCCGCTCCGATGAGGGACAGACCGGACCAGGCCCTGTATTTTTTTTTGACGTTCCTGCTTATAGCAAATAACCCGTATCCGAATAGAATGAGGCAGATGTTACTTAAAATAAAACCGGCCCGGAGAATTATTCTATTTGGCGCGCCGGCCTGGACCAGAGTGCTTATCGTATGGGAAAGCGGGGCGTAATCAGGTCTTAGAAACCCGCCGAGCAGCACAAAACCGCTGTACATTACCGGCGCGATGATCCCGGCGACTGCATAGACTATCTTCATCCTTCGCGGCACCTTCTGCTCTGTCTTAGCGATGATCTTCTTTGAAAGCTCTGAGATCTTTTTTGAGGTCTTTTTACTGACGCTGTGTTTAAGCGCCAGACCGGACATTACGATTACCCATTGAAAGTACAGGATCAGTGTTATCCGCTCGAACATCCCGACAAGAGAAACTTTTGACATTCCCGAAATTACTGTGACAACCGCGGAGATGAGAATAAAGATCAGAGAAATAGTTGAATATATTTTGAATTTCCGGTTACGGAACTGTCCGAACTCGAAAAAAATAATGCTCAGCATGGCAAGAATGGTCAGGAACGCGGCTATAATATGATGCAAATAACCTGTTACACTCATGGCGCTTACGCTGTCCAAGTCCTTGGGTAATAAAATGATTAGAATACCTGCGATACCTCCGGCTATAAGTGTAAGGCCTGAAATGAACTTGTACTTATTCGCTTCATTCCTTCCTATCCTGAATATTCCGTACCCAAAAAGCGCAAGTAATGAGTTACTAATAATAATGCCGATATCAAGGAACATTTTATTCGGCGCGCCTCTCTGAATAAGAGTGCTTATTGTCTCACGAAATGAGCTATAATCCGGATTTATATATCCGCCCAGCAATATAAAAAAGCTGAACAGAACCGGAGCCGCAATACCCGCAAACCTGAATACTTTCAATTTTATCTGCAATTACACTTCCCCCATATACGACCTGATTATACGGGATTAATCGTGGTCTGGCAATAGCCATTGTTGACCCGAAATCCGAAGTAGAAAGCATGTCATTATTTGATTGTATAATATTAAAGTTTAGAGGGATTTCGAGTTAGATTCCGCTTCCACCAGTGATATAGGGCGGATCTTTTGATGAGATTGCAAAGCTATTGGATTCCACTGATTCTACAATAAACACTAAGATTTTATTAAGTTCTAGTTTAAATAGTTCTACTTCGTTTTTTGGGGTTGACTGTTTTTTAATATTTTTTTCTCCCCGAACTTTCAGCTTTTTCTTTCTCTCCCGCTCCAGCCAACCAGCCTGCGCATAAAGCTTCGGTTGGTAAACCATCTTGCTTTTATTCTTTCGCTAAGCCTCTAACCATCTCTACCAAAGATCCGCCCTATATGATTGGCGGGCAAACCTCCAAGCATCCATCTGCCTTCCGTCCTCTGTCCTCCGCCTTCCTCCCCTCAGATTCCAGTCAATAAAAAGACGAAATCCGACATATCTAAAAATCGCTGATAAGTTTATATTAATTATATAAGAATTCATCAAAGGAGGAGATAACATGTTAAAGAAATTTTTGAAATTCCGGGTGGTTCTGGGTGTTTTTCTTGTTTTTGCATTACTATATTCATCCGATATCTTTGCTTTTAGCCGCGGAAACGGGAGACATTATTATACTAGAGGCAGCTGGTATAGACAGAGATGGTTTTGGTTTGATGCAATTGTTCCCACTCTTGCTATCGGCGCGATCGTTCGCACACTACCCTTAGGCTATACCACCGTTATAGTCAGAGGTCATCAATACTATTATTACAATAATGTATATTTCCAGACGTACAACAACAACGGCTTTTTAGTAGTCGAGGCCCCTTCAATAGTTATTCCGGTTACGCCAAAGCCTGCTGAACCTATCGCAACTGCTCAGGTAACAATACAAAAAGATGTTTATACCATAAATATCCCCAACTCAAAGGGAGGGTATACGGCTGTTATAATAAAAAAAGTTAAGGAAGGTTTTACCGGGCCGCAAGGCGAGTTATACAAGGAATTCCCTACCGTAGAACAACTGAAGGTTTTATATGGCACTAAAAAGTAATTAACAGGACAACAAGGAGAAAAAACATATGAGAAGCAAAATAGCTTTTGTTTTGTTGTTGGCGGTATTTGCACTGTCCGGTATGAGTCAGGAGGTTTCGGCAGCAACCCCGTTAAGGCTTTCATTGCTTCCGGGTATCAGTATCCCGGGGGATAATGTAGTGATAGGAATTGACATAGGCTTGATCGCGGACAGCGTTCAGGAAGTGAATGGTTTTCAGGTATCCTGGCTTTACAGCGGCACAGACAGACTGTCAGGAATTCAACTCGGTCTTGTAAATATCAGCAACAGTGCTACAGGTATTCAGTGGGGACTATATAACCAGTCCCAATCCTTCGTCGGCATTCAGATAGGTTTAATTAATGTGACCGACACAATGCATGGCTTTCAGATAGGCCTGATCAACATAATCAGAACCGGCGCCCCTTTCCCCTTTATGGTATTCATAAACGGTAATTTTTGAAAAAGCAATTTCACTTCCGCCAGTGATATTAGGCGGATCTTTTGATGATCCGCCAGTGATATAGGGCGGATCTTTCGATGAGATTGCAAAACTACAGGATTTCACTGATAAGAGATGGTTCCAATGAACTAAAATCTGAAAATCTCTCCATAGGGCGTGGAGTTCCACTTACAACTAAATTTAAGTTAATGCTTAGCTTTTTTAAGCTCTTTACGCAAGGAGCGCCAATCAGGGGCGAATTTGTCCATGACAGCTTTAAACTCTTTCTGGTGGCCTCTTTCCAGTAAATGCGCCAGCTCATGGATAAGGACATATTCAATACTTTCGAAAGGTTTTTTTGCAAGCTCGGTGTTCAGACATATCTTTCTTTCTCGATAATTGCATGTTCCCCATCTTGATTTCATTGTCCGGATAGTTAACTTTTCTACTTTCACATTCATTACGCTTTCTAATCTCGAAATGTGCGGTAAAATAAGCTCCTTAAGCCGTGCTTTATACCATTTTTCCAGGAGATCTTTCCTGTTTTTCTTTCCCTCTCCCCGGTGTACATATATATGAAGGGTATCATTGACAAGAATCACCTTACGGCGGGTGTTGCCTTCAGTCACTTCCAGTTTGTACTTCTTCCCCAGGTAAAAATGCACTTCACCGCTAGTATATTCTTTGGCAGGCTCATATTTTAGAGCTTTCATCTTTTCATGATGTTTTTTTATCCACTCAAGCTTTGAGGTACAAAATTCTCTGATTTTTCCCGACTCCATTCTAAGCGGAGCTGAAACCGTCACCAACCCCGGGGGCCGTACCCGCAAATGAATATTTCTGATGTTCTTATGGATAACATTAATACAAATACCGTCTATTTCAATTATTTTGGAGTCGGAATTTATCAATTATTTTTCCTGTTATATAAAACGGGGACAGACACCGGCAAAGCCCGTTATCTATCCCCTGACTATTGCCTCCCTATACGTTAATTGGTAAATCTGACTTTCTCTTTTTTTATGGTAACCTTGTGCAGTTATACGAACCGGTTGTGGTCGCGTTATTAAAGAACTTACTGTAGGTGCCGGAATGAGTGGCTTTTGAGAAATTCTGAAGTGTAAGGGTATTTGAATCATCAAATGTTCCCATGCTTCCGAAACGGATTAGAAGATTATAGGTCCCATTACCGTTATCGGTGAAAATGCATTGAGCGGGAGCCGTGGTCGGTAACAAATTGTTGCCAAAACTGCTATTTGTAAGAACCAACCTGGCATTAGCACCTATAACATTACCCGTCCCGTCATAGACTATTGTCAACCTGCCTCTGTCGGCGGATACGCCGGTATCAAAATCATAAATCTCTTTACTCCCGGGTATCCCCAAAGTAACGGCGTAACCGCAGCCTTGCAGATACATACCCGCCGTCTTCGCCGGCAGCCAAGGTTTTGCAAGGGGGTCCGTTCCGCTCCCGTCATAATAAATCAGAGAATCTGAGATATCTACGAGAGCTACAATATCAGAAACTGTTGAGGAACCTCCGATCTCGATCGCAGGGGAATAATCCTGAGTAAGAGCATAATATCCTTCAACTAGCGCAGTGGAGCTGAACTCTTCTATCTCCGCCGGGCCGGTAGCATGCCCGGTATGGCTCGCTTTTGTATAATAGGTGGTCGCACCGGATACTACGGTTCCTTTTACTCTGATATTTACACCGTTTGCCGGGCCGCAAAAAATATTAATTCTCTTGTATTTTCCGGGCGGCACGCTGCAGTTGAAAGAAGTGAAATCCGAAAGCCCCGAAAGAGTTGCCAGGTCTACGTCCTGATTACCGGACCACAGAGTCACAAAATTACCGTCTTCTTTTTGCAGGCTTATCTGGGTTACCGGGATAATATAGTTATCCGGAGAACTCGCGCTATGCGCCTTAAAGGCCAAGGCAAATAGAGGCTCCGCCTTGTATTTACCCGCCGTATAAAGAATGCCAATAACTACCAGTTGTACGGTAATTACAGCTTTAAGTATCTTTAGAATTTTGTCTGTCATTTTAAACTCCTTTTTCCGGCAGAGTACGCCGGCAGATCCCGCATAACTAGGGACTGAATATTTGTCTTTCCTTTTCTTCTCTTCCTTCTTGCCCTTCCCTTCCTGATTCTTTACAGCTTTCCCACTCCGACATTCACAGTATTGCCGCCGCCCAGCACACTGACAAACGGATTCCTGCCGCACCCTACAACAAACATCACATGCAGAAGCAAAACTACCACCGCCAGATACAAAACCACCTTCAATTTTTTCATACCCACCCTCCACTAGACATTAGATATTACTTATAAAATTCCATAAAAAGCACGCCGGCTATTCTGTAGTTTTCTTGAAGCCTGTTAAAGCAAAACCATCATAGACTTTGTGTGAAATTCTGCTTCCTAAATCCATAGGGAGTTTATTATAGGTTACCACGGTATCACGGCACCCCAAAAGAGTACTTGCCGGAGTCAAACAGGCTCCAACGGTCAAATCAACAATAATGGACTCCCCTTTATTTATCTTTATCAAATTTGAGGCCTGCACCCTCAAATTATTATTCTTACAACCATATAAATACAATATAATTTAAAAACCATGTATTGTCAAGCCAATTCCGTATTATTCCATATTATATTAAAAGAAGCCTCTGCAAAAATTATCAGGCGTGGATTTTTCTATTTGTTCCTTTTTCTAATTTTTATCAAATGTTTTAATTGCCATGCTCGTTCTTTGGTTACGGCGGCATCTGCTTTAACCGAATCAACAGAGTCGCGGATAACTGTAGCTGCGGAAGCTGCAGCGGCAAGGGCGTGAGCGGGAACATGCGCCGCAGCCACTGCCTGTCCTGCGGCACGTGCGGCTGAACGCGCAACATCATCAGCCATAACATCCCGCGCCGCGGCGTGAGAATCAAGTGACGCTTTACGAATAACGGCCATGCTAAACACGCCGGTTCTTACCCATTCCCGTCCCGCTTCAATTGCAGCTTTAGGGCGTTTGTCTCTCGTATATTTACTCTCAAAATATGGCAGGACGCGCTCGGCACAATCAAGTCCCCACGTTGCCAGTGTCTTATGATTAATTTTCTTCGCCAGCTCTGCAATTTTTCCTATACGGGGATTTTTTATGGCTATTTTTGTTCTTTTCATTTTATTAGTGTTGACTCTCCTGTCTCCATGTTATCTGATATCTATTTATCTTTTAGCAGCCTTCACGTATCCCTCTATTCTGGAATATGTAGCCGAAGGGCTTTCTATCATATTCCCCTTCTTGTCAAAAACCCTGACATCCGGTATGGAGTTTATTCCGTATTGCCTTGCCACCGGACTGCCCCATTTTACAATATTTACTTTTCTTAGAATCACATCATCATTCTCTTTAACCAGCTCTTCTATTTTAGGAGCCAATGCCAGGCAGGGACCGCACCAGTCCGCGTAAAAATCGATAATGACCACGTACCCGTTCCCGACATATTCTTTAATATCAACTTCTTCCCCGTTTGAAATGATCTTTATTTTCTCTATATTGCCGGCAACATTAATATCTTTTTTTGGTTCAACCCGGTGGACATGCTCCGTTACAATACTTTCATTTTTCTTTACCGCAACCGGCTGCTCATCTTTTTTTTCATTGAGAAATACAATTACTCCCCATATAATGAAAACAACAATGACTGCGGCAACAATGGCTATAAATTTTGTAAACCTGGTTTGATTCTCGCTATATTGCTTATCGCTCATTTAATGTTCCTCCCCGTATTTTGTTAAGCATTCACTCAACCGGTCTGGCATAATCATAAAAGTAAAATTCGTCCACCCATCCCCTGAAATTATCGCGTTTTGAACTGTAGGAATACGTCTGGCCGATACTCAGATTTTCTATCCTCTCCGGAATTTTAAATGCCGGCTGCCCGCCCTCTGAAAGCCACAAGGCTTTCCCATCCAGGTAATATGCCAGTTTATCCCTGTTTCTGTCGTAAGATACGAAGAAATGGTACCACCTCATTTCATACAGGTTATCAGTGACCTTATACCATTCTTTTATTTCCTGTGCCGTCCCGTGCTTCAGGTTACCCGTAACCAGGGAAACTATTTTTTTGTTTACCGGCCCCTGAAAAGCAAGGCTTGCCGAAAGAAAGTCCGGGGTAAAATTTGAAAGAAGGATATACCTGGTGAGAGTATCGTCCCACGCTTTTGCCCTGTCAGGCTTGAACCAGAACTCAATCGTGAAGGAACCTCCAAAATCGACCGGAGTTTCACTGAATAGGTCCAGATAGTATGTACCGTCAAAATACCCCGCTTTACCCTCTATCCCGGGCTGGTACTTGATAATACCGTATCTTTCCACGGGTGTTACCTTTAGGGTCCCCAGATTCTTTATATTATCATTGAAATTAAGACGTATGATAGGCGGGGTGCCGGCCCTGTCAGAAGTCCAGGTCTTATAATTATTCTCAGGGACATTTAACGAAGGGGGTTTTGAATATATCTTATCAAGCATCGACTGAGGAAGGAGGTCCTTCACCTTGAAAAGGTCGTAACTCCAGGAGAGCTTCCCGTTACCGTTACTGATAACAGTCGTTTGAAGTGCAAAAGAAATAAATAGCCATAGTAACAGGAGCAGTATATTGAGAAATATTGAATACCGTATATGCCTTATTATGCTTTCTTCTTTTGCAGTGCTGAGCCAGAATACAGGATCATCAACGTTTTTCGGGTCAGACGACACAACCCACTCTATAAACGAACGCTTGTGTTTTTCCGCTTTGGGTTTTATCACCATATCTTCCGCAATACCGTCTTTTCTGAGATTACCAAGCAGATAAGCTTCTGTGCCCGGTGTGAAATATTTATTTTTACCTCCGCGATGTATCCCGGATATATTACTGTTAAAAACTATATCCCAGAATCCCGGATAATTCTTTACATTTTCCGGATCTACAAGCAGCTTGCCCGTCCCGTCTTCAAGATAGAACGGAAAACAGTCCTTTTTATCATTGAACGGCATTTCATTCACAGGCCTGATAATACCTTTGAATTCATTCAGCCCGGAGGCAGCAGAACCTATGGCAGAAGTGGGTAAGTTCTGAATAGTGCGTAATTGCTTTATTAGCTCTATTATGCAGGGTATTCCTTTTGTCGCCGCAAATATCATTCCGAATAACCCGATTAGCTCTGAAGGAAACTTTGAATATGTTATATAATGATTTATAGAATAGTCAAATCTGCCGTGCCAGCATTTCAAAAAGACCGTTACGGCAAAAAACGGGACAAGTACACCGACAGAGTACACAGATACTTTGATAAGGGAAAACAATATTTTATGAAACGGCAGTTTTAATTTTATTTCTGCTATAAGAACAAGCAGCAGGGGCGCCAGTGCTATATAAGGCAAAAAACCGGAGAAGATATAGAAAACGGTCAGTATAAATATGGCTATAATCGCTTTTATTATTATTTCAGATTCGTTTATTTCCCTGACAATCTTTACAAATAATATCAAAAAGCACAATAAACAGGCAATTGCAGAGATGAGTACTATCACTTAGAATTCCCCCGGAATTTTTCCGCAGTCTCAAAATCATCCAGGTAGGGGTGTGAACGCAGACCCATTATCCCTGCAAAAACAAAGTAAGGAAAAGTTTCAATCTGCGCGTTGTACACCTTTACGGTATCGTTGAAAAACACCCTTCGACCGGCAATGATCGATTCAAGACTGGAAATAGAATCCATTATACGCACGGAATTTTCATTTGCTTTAAGTTCCGGATATTTCTCAAAACCGGCAAACAGATCATTTGCCTTGAAATTCAGATCATTTTCAACCGTTGTTTTTTGCGCTGAATCTTTTTTTTGCCGGTAGGCAACGCGGAGTTGCGTAATTGCCAATAATACATGCTGCTCATAATCAGTATATATTTTAAATGCTTCCACCAACTTTGAAAGTTCATCATGTCTCTGAAGCAGTACAACATCGATATTTTTCCAGGCTTTCATTATGTTATTACGCACTTGGATCAGACTGTTAAAAATGCTTATTACCCACACCAGAACCACGATCGTCAGTATTAATAGTAAGATCCCTGAAAGCAGCCATAGACCGGTAATTCTTGTTTCTGCAGCCGCCATCAAGAGATTAAAACCCAGTATTTGCAACACGGATACTATTAAAACGGCAATAACAAAAGCTACCATTGTCCAAAATATTATTTTTTTCAATAGAGCACCTGTAGTAATACCTTAACTATACAGAGTGAAAAAGCGATTTCACTGATTACAAAACTATCGGATTCCACTGATACAAGATATTGTTCCAATGAACTAAAATCCGAAAATCTCCTCATCTTTATTTCCATACTTTCCCATACTTCAAGATAAATAGCATTCTTAAATATTGATTTTCACGTCTTCTTTCAAATCTTCCGGAACTTCAAGGAATTCACGCCTTTTATAATTCATCGGCCCGGCAATAATATAATCCGGAAATTTTTCTATTTGAATATTATAAATATTAGTCTTATCATTAAAACTCTCTCGCTGGCCCGCGATCTTCGATTCAAGCGCAGTTACCCTCTCCATAATTTTGATAAAATTATCATTCGCTTTTAAGTTGGGATATTTTTCAAATACAACACGCAACCCGGTTAAAGCCCTGCTTATTTCGTTTTCAATGCGCGCCTTTTCCTCCGGAGTACCGGATTCCTTATAATTTGAACGCAATTTAACTATGTTTTCCAGGACACTGCTCTCATGCTTCATATACCCCTTGCATACATCTACTAACTTGGGCAATTCATCGTGTCTTTGCAGAAGAAAAACATCAATATTTTTCCAGGCGGCATCAACATTATTCTTAACCATAATAAGATTATTGTAAATCCTGATCACAATGCTGAGCAAAATTATACAACACAGCAATACCATTCCGATTACGAAATATACCATATCGTCCCCCTTTTTTTAGAATATTTTTCTTTTTAATTGGGGACAGACACCATAAAAACACGTTGTCTGTCCCCGCACTAGAGATATATCATCTTTCTGGTCATACCGCCGTCGACTATTAAATTCTGGCCGGTAATAAAACCGCTTTTTTCTTCATCGGCAAGAAAGGCGCAGGCTTCTGCTATATCTGTGCCCCGTCCGACGCGTTTTACAAAATGCTGCGCCCGGTCGGTTTTCGTTTCGGTATAGCCGGAGACATTTATCCAGCCCGGACTTACCGCATTGACGCGTATTCTTCTCTCCGCGAGGCTTGACGCAAGCGCATGTGTAAGCCCGATAATTCCGGCTTTGCCGGCTGCGTAGGGTTCGGAACCCGGTTCCGACATAATGGCTCTGGTTGAACTTATATTTACGACAGAACTTCCGGCAGGCATATAACGGGATGCATATTTAACAAGCATGTATTGGGCCGTAAGGTTTACCGCAAGAATCCGGTTAAATACTTTCATCGGGCGCTTTTCCATAGAGCGCCAGTCCCCGATACCGGCATTGTTGATAATAATATCAATACGCCGGTAATTCTTTACCGTTATGGAAACCAGCTTCTTAATATCCGTCTCAGACGCAACATCACATCTGACAAATAATATTCTGCCTTTGTTTTCAAGTCCAGCTGCAGCGGCGCATCCTTTTTTCACATTGATATCTGTTAAAACAACAATGGCTTGGGCAGCTAAAAATTTTTCTGCCGTCGCCAGGCCAATACCTGAAGCACCTCCGGTTATGATTGTTACCCTGTTTTTTAGCATTTTTTCAGCCGTCAGCCCCAGACCCGTATTCTATTTTATTACTTCGGCCATCTGATTTTTGTCGTTCTGAACTTTCCCGTCTTTATAAATTTTAACAGTCTTTATGCTGCCGTCTTCATTAAACACACTGCAAATACTGTCCCTGAGGTTGTTTTTATAATTCTCCTCAGCTTTGAGAGCGCCTGACGGATAGTATTGCCTGCTTAATCCGTTCAAACTGTCTCTTTTGTAAATGTCCTCTGTCATTATTTTTCCGTCCTCATAATATGTCTTGGTCAGACCGTCAAGAAAATTATTTTTATAATTATATTCCGCATATAACTGCCCGCTTTCATAATATTGTTTCACAATTCCGTCCGGGATCTTTCCGGTTTTTTTTATTATATCAAGATTGTCATTAAATATTTCCCGGGCTACCTCTTTTTTGCCGTCAAAAAATACAGCCGCCTTTACCGCACCATCCGCGGCTATTTCAAGCTTTCTGATAACATCGGAATAGAGAAAAAGAGGGATTAAGACAAGGGAAAGAGTATAAAACGTTTTCTTCATTATTTGTTTCATTGCATATATTTTACCATAATCAGTTACAAAACAACAAGAACTCCCAGCATTACTATGGTATTGCAATATTACGGATATCTCTTTGTTTTATAAGCATTATTTTTGCGATGGACGGATTTCCGGTGTGATATCTTTATTTTCTGCAGGTTTCTTATCGCCGGCCGCTTTTTCTATTTTGAAATCAGATTTTTTCTTTTGGAGCTTTTCAACATTACTTGCCTGCACAAGAAATACCGCAGGTTCCCGGTTTCCGGAAACATAATACCGGTTTTTCGCAGTATCTTTCTTGCCGGCTTTAAATATTTCTTCTTTACCATCCGCAAAGTGGATCTTTACATTAAGCTCGGGCTTGTTTAAACCTGTTCTTTTGTCATTCTTTTTTTCTTCTTCTTTGTCAACAAATTCATCGGCAGTCAAACCTGAAAGTTCCGTTAAAAATGTATCAATGTCATTCGGATTTGTTATTTTATTATTTTTGTCAGGCGCGCCCAGATACCACTCCTCTTTCCTGATAAGTTCATATTTTTCACCTTTAAAATCAATTTCTATTTCATCCACATTGTCTTTACTAAATGAAAAAATAGATTTATCTCTCCATTCATTAAGTTCTCTTCTTAATTCATCACTGCCAGGACCCTGTGCAAGATATACCTCATCTTTTTTTGGATATCTTGCATATATACTGCAAAAGTCTCCTGCCATTTTACCGAAGATAACCGGTTGACATGCTTTTCCTGATCTGTAAATGGTAAGCATAATTCCTTTTTCATCGGTAATCTCAAAACTTTCATGTTTTGCTTTGTTTGTTGAAATTACTTCACCAATTTTTAAACCGGCAACTTTACCCAGAATTTCATCAATATAAATCTTATTTGCAGGGTACAAAACCGGAGCTGTTATCCTCCATTTATTATCCTTCTTTTCAAAAGTGCAGGTATCCTTATTGTTCTTTGTAATATCAAATTTGTTAATATCTTCTTTCTTTATTCCTTTATAATATTCCGAACCTGCAGGAGCATATTTTATTTTTGTATAAATAAAGCTTAGCCCTATAAGCGCCGTAAAAACGAGCAGCAGGATAAATATTTTTTTAATATTCATTTAAAGTCAACCCTTTCCTTTTTATTTTTCTTATTCTCCAGCGAATTATTCCATATACAATAAACCCGGCAGGAACAAGCAATACGTTCAGCCATTTAATAATATTCCTGGTTTCTTTACTCGTTTCTTTCAACGGTCTGTATTCTATCCCTTTTGAACGTATTGATATAAGCCCGGTATCCTGAGCCAGCCAGTCAACAATGTTAAAAAAGAAAGTACCGGACATAGGATCTTTTAAAAAATCACCTCTCATTATTCTTCCGTTCCCGACTATTATAATGCGATTATCCGGGCTTTCCTTTATAGTCTCGCTTTTTTTCTCGTCTTTTTTATCTTTTTTTGTTTTATCCGCGCTCTCAACAGCAGGAACCTCCTTATCGGAATAGAAACTCTTGAACTTTCCGGTAACTGTAGCCGCGAGAATATAAGGACCTTTCTTTGTAAGATTCTGTGTTGGAAAATTTTGCAGGGGGCTAAGAAAATATACATCATCTTTTTGCCAACTATTCTCCGATGATTTTATAAGCCACTCGGGTTTTATTTTGCCGTCAGGAACATCTTTAAGTATGAGCGGACTTGCAAAAGGAAGAGATACTTTTTCCAATTCCCTTACAATAGGATTTTCTTTGCGAAAAACCGTGGCAACAGGCAGAAGCGGGTACTCAATAATATTCTGTATAGTGAAGAAACCTTGCCGCTGTTGCACGGAAATACGCTGGCACTGACGGTCTAATACCAGCCCCGGCGTTATTTCAACACCATAATTTGACAACAGATTATTAAGGTTATGTTCTATCTTGTTGCCCATAAAATTGGTCAAATTCACATTTACACTGTCTATCAGAAAGGCCACAGGTTTACCTTTCATGATAAATTGATCCACCTCATATTTTTCCCTTTCACTGATCTTTTCCTCCGGTGAAAGTACGACCAGAGCGTCCAGATCCTCGGGAACCGCTGTTCCATCCTTAACCGATACAGTCCGGAGTTCATATTGTTCGCTTAGTCTTTCATATACCCCGCCAAGATCAGTAAAGGGATCCGGCTCTTTATGCCCGGCAAGAAATCCGACTTTTTTCCTGACTTCCTGGGTAAGTTTTTTTATACGGCTTGTAACATCGTATTCAAGGCCGACTGTTTGTTTGACAAAAGGCAGTATCTCTTTTTTGTCCCCGTACAAAAACATCGCCCCCATATAGCTTATTTCCTGTTCATACTTGTCGTTCTTTACCTGGGTGATATTCACAGGCGCAATGCCCCCGGAACGCGCTTCCTGTTGAAGCTTTTCATCCCCCGCAGGATCTATAAATTCATAACTAATCTTGCCTTTTGAATATGTCTTATATTCCGCGAGAAGATCCTCAAAATATTTTCTGTTGCTGTTATACGGGGCCGGCAGATTTTTATTAAAATATGCCTTTATTATAATTCTATCGTCGAGCTTTCTCACAAGATCCTTGCTTGCTTTGGACAAAGAATATATACCGCCCTGCGTAAGATCCAGCCGGCAAAATATATGATAGGAGAGATAATTAATTACGATAATAATACCGAGCAGTATCGGAAGTGAAACCAAAGATAATATCGTTTTCTTGCTTGTTTTAATTTCTATTTTTCCTATCTTCATTTCCATCTCCTGCTGCCTAAAACAGAAACAGTCATGTAATAGAAGAATAAAATAACGCTGAAATAATATATAAGGTCCCTTGAATCTATGATTCCTTTGGAAATATTGCCAAAATGATAATCTATACTTAAGTATTCAATGAATGAGACGATAAATGCCGGGACAAAACTCAGTATTTTGCCAAACATAAAGGATACAAAGCATATTATAAAACTTATTATAAAAGCAACAATCTGATTTTTCGTCAGAGCCGAACAAAATACCCCGGCAGAAACAAAAGATGCGCTTAGCAGGTATAGCCCTGAATATGAACCAATTACCTGCCCCATGTCAACCTTACCAAGGAACATCAAAGTTATAGGATGTATTAGAGTAAGCGAGATCGCGACAGCCATTAAACTGAAAGCAGAAAGAAACTTACCTATTATTATTTCTTCATCTTTTAAAGGCATGGTCGCAAGAATTTCTATTGTTCCGCTTTTTATTTCATCCGAAAAAAGCCCCATCGTCATAGCAGGAATGAAGAATATAAATAATAGAGGCATATTACCCAGAAAATTATCCAAGGTAACTTCATTTATAAGAAATATGCTGGACGCAAAGAACCAGCCGTTGATGATCAGAAATATCACAACTACTATGTATGCGATAGGTGAATTAAAATACCCTCTGAGTTCCCTGCGCAGTATAGTTTTTATATTGTCAAAGCTAATTCCCATAATTACTCCCCTGCCGTTAATTCCCTAAATACATCTTCGAGACTTACCACCTCTCTTTTTAATTCTAAAAGAGGCCATTTATTTGTAACTGAAAAATTATACAATTCCTCCCTCATATCAACACCTTTAGAGATCTGTAACTGGTAACCTCTTGCCGGACCTTCTTTATCTTGAACCTCAACGCCTTCCACATTTGGGACTGCTTTTAACAATTTCACCACTTTTTCTTCCGGGCCTTTTAATTTAATGTACACTTTATCCTTACCTTCTATCATCCCGTGCAGTTCGTCAGTTTTTCCGTCAGCAACTATTTTTCCCTTATTTATTATAATTGCCCTGTCACATGTTGCCTGGACTTCCGACAGAATATGGGTACTTAAAACAACTGTCTTTTCCCTGCCCAGTTTTTTAATAAGCTCCCTTATTTGTACTATTTGGTTAGGATCAAGTCCTGAGGTAGGCTCATCCAGAATGAGAATAGGAGGGTCATGAATAATAGCCTGCGCTATCCCAACTCTTTGTTTGTAGCCTTTAGAAAGTTCTCCTATATCTTTTTTTATTACATCAACAAGACCGCAGACTTCTGCTACTTCTTTTATCCGTGATTTAACTTTATTTTTTTCTATATGACGTAAATTTGCAATAAATTCCAGATATTCGACTACACCCATCTCGTAATACAGAGAATTTGATTCAGGCAGGTAACCTATATTTTTTCTTACTTCTAGAGAATTTTCGAAAATATCAAATCCGGCCACTTTAATACTGCCTGAAGTCGGCGGAATGTAGCAGGTAACAATCTTTAAAGTAGTTGTTTTCCCGGCTCCATTAGGACCCAGAAATCCGACTATTTCACTTTTTGTTATACTAAATGAAATATTATCTACTGCAAGGAGCTTATCGTATTTTTTTGATAAATCTTTTACTTCTATCATAATTTTGCACCCAAACATTTATATTTTGCAAAAGTATTTTACCAAATTTAAAGACAATTTCAAGTCAAAAAATGTTCCAAAATATCTTTTCAAACGATTATCTAATACGATTATTTACAATTCCTCATAAATAGCATTGTTTTTCAAGGTATTTTCATGTTTTATTTTTCCGGCAAAACCTAATCCTTCATTATTCCCAGGGATTCTAAAAGCTTGATAATTCCTGTTAAAAGAACTAATAGGGCAAGAACTGCCGTTATCCGGCCAAATATTCTGTGCCAGGGTCTTAAAGAGTCCTTGCCTTTTGTAGATAAAAATCCAAGCTGGTGTACCGATAAGAAGAAGAGCGGCAATTCCCCCGCCAATCGCGTGCAGTGTTTTTAAATGAGACCAGCTATACACAACTTTATTATGAACCTCTCCGAGCTTCTCCGCCTAAATGATTGGCGGATCCGCTAAGGGCGAGATCTCGGCAGAAACTCTGACGGACAGGATGCTCGGGGTTTTCTTTGACATAACGTCATAATTCAATAAGAAGTGAAATTCCAAACACCGGTATGATTTTTAGACCGTCTTTGTTTTGCCTGCGATGATATTCTTTTAATTATTTTACTGCTGACGTTTTATAATGATGTTTATTAAAAATCTCTCTGCCTTTTTCGCTTTTAAGGAATATTATAAACTTTTCTGCTTCTTCTTTGTTTAAAGAGTTTTTAAGAACAGCCGCGGGAATTTTGCTTATCTCATTTTCCTTCACGGGTATATCAACCACATCGCCGGAATCAGGATACATATACGCAATAGAATCCCACACGATAACAGCATCCACTGTTTTTAATTTTACCGCGTTTCCGAGTTCATTAGCCGTTGAGGTCTTTACAATGATATTTTTTTCTATTTTTTCAAAAAGCTTGTTTTTTTCCAGCACACTTTTAGTTACAATACCTATTGCGCATACGCGTTCGTCCCCGACCCCAAGCTTAATACCTTCTCCCTCTAAATCAGAAAGATTCCTGATATTTTTTGGATTACCTTTTTGCACAAGTATAACAGGCATCCAATACGCTATTATTAACGGTTCGCCCGAAATAAGCTTCTTTTTCTTTGCAATCTCAATATATAACTCTTCTCCGGGAATAAAGACGTCCCCTTTACCGGACAATTCTATCTGAGCAAGCATTTGAGCGGAGCCGCCGAAATTATATTTTATCTTTGTGTTATTTTCTTTGGTGTAAGCTGCTGCGATCTCTTCCATAGGAGGCCGTGTACCCGCTCCGCAATAAACAATCAAATCAGCAGAATATAATACACCGGAGAAAAAGAAGATAAACAAAAAAGTAATTACTTTACGCATAACGTCTCTCCTTTGCACAGGAAATCTGCCACCCTTTTATCCGCAGGGTGTTTTTTTATTTCCTTAAGTTTGCCCTGTTGGATTATTTCCCCGTTCCATAGAACGAGAACTTTATCAGCCAGACGGTCCATTTCGTCATAAAAGTGACAGATATGAAGGAAGGGGATATCCATCTGCTTTTGCATTTTTTTTAATTTACCTATCAATTTTTCTCTGGTTTTCTCATCCAAAGCGCAGAGAGGTTCGTCCAAAAGCAGCAGCTTCGGAGAAATTATAAGCGCCCGCGCCATCGCAACCCTTTGACCTTCCCCTCCGCTTAAGGTCTTTGGCTGTCTTTCAAGCAGATGAGTAATCTCTAAAAGCTCGCAGATCTCCGTTATTTTCTTCTCAGCGGAAATCCTGTCGTATTTCAAAACCTTTAAACCAAAGCCTATATTATCTTTAACAGACATATGCGGAAATAGAGCATAATCCTGAGGCATATAACCGATACCCCTTTTTCCCGGAGCAAGGAGCGAAATATCCGATTTGTTTAATAATATTTTTCCTGATTTTATCTGTCTAAGTCCGCATAAAACTTCCAGTAATGTTGTCTTGCCGGCGCCCGGAGGACCTATTAAAACACAATATTCATTATCAATCTCCGCGGATATATTTTTGAGTTCAAAATTTGCCTGTCTAAAAAATATTTTCTGAAGTTGAATCATTGTATCCCTCTTTTTAAAAATAATCTCAAGATCATTAACGAAACTATGCTGAACCCTACCAGAAGGAGCGAAACGGCAAGGGCGCTCTCTATCCGGCCTATAGAAAGCTCCAGAAATATAGTTGTAGGTAATACCTCCGTTTTAAATCTGGTTGAACCGCAAAATACGAGAACCGGGCCGAATTCTCCTATAGCTTTTGCCCAGGCAATTATTCCGGCAGCGACAACTCCCTTTTTGGCAATGGGAAGAGTTATCCAGAAAAAGACCTGCCAGGAATTACAACCCAAAGTCTTTGCGACATCCTCAAGCCGGGAATCCATTCCCTCAAAAGCGGTTTTTATGGTTTTAAGACAGAACGCGCAGGAGATGACAAACTGGGCTATCACAATTCCGGGTATTGTATAGACAAAATCAAAACCATGAGATTTTAAAATATTGCCTAACCCTGTCTGATAAAACACCAGAAGGCTTATTCCGATAACCAATGGAGGCACGATAATAGGCAAATCCAGCACAGCATCTACAAAGTTACTTCCAAAAAATCTGAATCTTACGAGCGCATAAGCCGCAGGCACAGAGACAATCAAGGAAAGAACCGCGGTAACAAGGGAAGTTAAAAGGCTAAGCTTTATAGCATATTGAATCTCTGGAGCCGCCAAGGCTTCCCTAAAATTAGAAATACTGATATACCCGATATCCCCGAGCAACAGTATCATTATTATAAGAAAGTAGATTCCAAGCAGCCCGAAAAATGTCCCGCGGAATATTTTTTCCATGTTCACTTTGTTTTATAGCCCGAAGAAGTAAACGCCGGCTTCCCTTCATCAGAGACAGCATAAGAAAGGAATTTTTCCGCCTCTTTGAGATTTTCAGAACTCTTAAGCACCGCAATAGAGACCCTTGCTCCCTGAATCTCATTTTTCAGCTTTATAACCTTCAATGTACTCTCGAATTGTTTTGCTGAAGCATTCCAGATAAAAGCCGCGTCTATAGCCCCGAGTTTTATCGCATTAGCGAGTTCGGAACTGCTTCTTGTTTTCACCTTAACATTGATTGCAAGCTCTTTATACATCTTTTCTTTTTTAAGATACTCCTCAGTTAATTTCCCCGCAAGAGAAAATTCCGGTTCTCCCCATCCCAAACGCATGCCTTTTTTTGCAAGATCCTTAAACCCTTCTATATTTTTTGGATTATTGGCGGCAACCACCAGCACGGGTTGAAGAAATGCCGCATCCTTGTAGTCAAGAATAAGGTCCTGCTTCGCAAATTGTTCCATATAAGGTTCATGAACAATAAATATATCGCCTTTTTTCGAAAGCTTTACCTGGGCAAAGATTTCGCTTGAATCGCCAAAACTAAACTCCAGTTTAACTCCTGTCTTTTTTTCATAAGATTTTGCCAAAAGTTCCATTGCCGGCCTCATCGTGTTCCCGCAGTAAACAAATAAAGCTTTTTGATTTGACCGCGCGCAGCCAAATCCGGCAAGGATAAGACAGAATATTACCGGTAATAATATTTTACGCATTTTTTTCTCCTTCTAATTTACTTGGACGGAATAACCCAGCCGTGCTTTCTATAATGTTCAAGCCCCGCTCCGGAAGTTAAAAAGGCAATAAACTTTTTTCCGAGTTCTTTATCTTTGATGAATTTAAGAGCGGCAATAGATGTACCGCGAAATATCCGGTATTTTTCTTCA
Organism: Candidatus Firestonebacteria bacterium RIFOXYD2_FULL_39_29; assembly: GCA_001778375.1. Classification (NCBI taxonomy): domain Bacteria; phylum Candidatus Firestoneibacteriota; species Candidatus Firestonebacteria bacterium RIFOXYD2_FULL_39_29. The sequence goes on along the minus strand of MFGV01000074.1, from coordinate 27,410 downwards.
AGTTCGACTATTTCCAGATCGGGAGAGAGTTCATTAAAAGTGTTCCACCCGAAAGCGACATCCACCTTTCCGGCAGCGACAGCGTCAACCAGATGGATGCATCCGTTTACATGCAGAGTAATATTCTTTCGGACCGGTTCAATAAGCATTGCTCTTCCCGATACATCTTCCCAGAGCCCTTTCAAACAATCTATCAATGAAATGCCGATCTTTACTCCGGATTTTGCGCAATCTTCAAGGGTTTTAATCTTTTTCGGATTACCTTTCGGGACTATCAAGACAGAACGGCGGTATCCGATCGTCTTTCTCATATCAGGCAGCACTAACCCCAGATATTCGCCGTCATCAAGAAGATACTCAGCACTTCCTATCACTAAATCGTAATTTTCGCCCCTGCTTATCTCCTGAAGAAAAGTCTCAGGCTGTCCGGCTTTCGGAGCTCCCTCATCGGAAGTAACTTCACTGTATTGTTTTACACAGCCCCTGTTGCAAACATCGATTTGGACCTTAACTTTATTCAATATTTCAAATTCTTTTGCCGCATCAATAAGCGGAAAAGCGCAGGCTCTTGCAGAAAATACTTTCAACATATTAGTTTCTCCTCTATTCCAAAAGACAAGTCTAAAGTGAAGCTGTATCAATAATACAACACTTTCAAATTAAAGGCTACAGAAATATCATATTCAAAATCCAAAGAAGGATACCCGTCTATCTGAAATCTAACAGGTTGATGAAAAACTCTTTTTAAGATTTTTTCAGCAGCCTGCTAATAATTTATTTGCACCATGGTGTTAAATTTATTATTATCGGGGATAGTATCACTTTTTATCACGTAATCAGCCAGGAACCTTACGGACTTGTCCGCGTAAATGTTCAAGCCAACAGTATAATATGACACATAACTGCCGTCCCAAATATTCTCATCCCATCTTTCAAATCTAAAAACAGGAGCCAGACAGGAAAGTGACGGTAAAAACATCACAAAAGGCTTGGCTTCCACAGTAAATACAAAATCCATAATATCCTTTACGCCTGACGTATCTTTTCCGGCAATATACTCAAAAGTCGTAAACAACGGCAATGTGCCTTCTGTTTCATATTTTCCGTAAAATCCGTAATGCGTTTCATATTTATTGCAGGCGGCAATATGACGTGTATAAGCAGAGATACCGAACTCAAAATCATTTATAGGTTTTGTAACAAAATATCCGGAGAAATCTTTCATCCCATCCGTTTCCGAGCCATAAGTTGTTCCGTTAAGAATACCCACTCTCCAGGAAAGAAGGTTTTTCATATTATCCCCCGGAAGATTACCGCAAAGCTGAATACCATAATCATATTTGGCAATAATTGTTTTGGATAAAAATTGAGGGGTATCAAATACTTTGGCTTTTGATGCCGGATAATTATTCTCAAAACTAAAAGGAACTAAGTATTGTCCGACCTTTACCCTTAACAAATCCTTATCGGCAATAAATTCCGCCCATAACTCTTTAAAATTTACTGTCGGAACCGCGGCAATTACAGATACAGCTTTATTTGATATGTTAGTTACCGTTGTTATTGAAGTCGAAGTGGCAAAACCGTAAAAATCCGGCTGAATTTTAAACTCCGCCCAATCATTAAACTTCCAGCTAAATCCCACCCGGGCTGTCTTTACGGCAAAAGGTTCTATCCCTCCTAATGTCGGATCCGAAGTGTAGGAAAACTGGGTAAACCCGGAAATCTTGACTTGCGCAGGTACTTTTGATGCTTCTCCGGATTTCTTTTCTTTTGTATCAGACGCACTTTTATCAACTACTATTTCACTTTGCTGGGCATAAACACCAAGAGTAAACAAGAGAACCAGTCTTATTATCGCAAATATTTTTCTCATCTATTCTCTTTGGTTTTATCGGATTTACTTTTGCCTTTAAACATTGCTGTCACATAAAATATTATTACAACAATAGTTAGAAGAAATCCGACGAAATGGCCCGAGGGCAACCCGTTAGCCCAGCTGTTTTTATCCAGCAATTCATCGTACTTTAATATAAAAATATGCCCGAGTAAAAATATATAGATAATATTATTAAGCGCTTTAATAGTTCCGTGCTTTTGTATAATATTTGATAATAAATTAAAGCTTACCGCCATAAAATATACAAAAGCTGCCGAACCCAGAAGCAAAGAAAGGGCAAATACTGCAGTCATTTTATTTTCAGGAGTAAAATAATCCGGATAGTAAGAGGCCGAAAACATCATGACAGAAATCAAGATATGAATAAAACTTAAGATAAACCCTAGGATCCCAAAGCTTTTAATATAATGTACTTTGCTTTCCCACTTTTTCGGCCAAATCTTTACAAATGAGCCTGTTAAGATCGCTGCAGAGATCATAGTAAAAGAAGTAAAAGCTATTGATTTATTCATTACGTTCAAAAATATATTTGGAATAGGCTGGCCAAAACGCCTGAAGTAATGCTGGAGTACGAAGAATAGAAAAACAACAAGACAGGTAATCCATACACTTTTAGAACTACTTTTTCCGTCGAAATTATTATTTTCCATTTTTAATTCTCCTTTTCGAAAAAAATTCCACTTCCGCCAGTTATATTTGGCGGATCTTTTGATGAGATTACAGAGCTACAGGATTCTCCGCCTTTAGCCCGCCCAATAGCGAGGTCTCGCAACAAACTATTGTTGCGGACGAGATCTCACCAAAGGTGGACACTGATACAAGATGTGGGTCCAATCAAGTAAAGTGAAATACTCTTCATTTTATTTTTCTATATTTTAAGACAATTGTTTCTGATAATTACTGATCAATATTTTGCTTCAATACCCAAAAAGAAATTTATCCCTGACGCATCAACTCCCGAACTATGAAGACGGTATCCCCGGTCAAGTATATTTTCCACTCCGCTATTAATCTTTATACTATCATTTATTTTTAGATTACCGCGAGCATTTAATGTAAACCAGGCCGGTGTTCCGTTTGGATCCATCCTTGAATCGGTTTTATCTCTTGTAGACAGAGCATCCTGTCTTCCTGCAAATTTTGTATAAGCTTCCAAACCCCAATCGGAAATTTCATAGCGAACTCCAAGCATGCCGTTTAACGGAGGAACCCGGCTTAAAGGCTCGCAATCGGTCAGATTTTTGCCCTCAGTCCATGTAAGGTTACCATATATGCTCCAATTAAACATATCGTCAATGAAAAGCCTGCCGTTTAGCTCCGAGCCCTGCAACTGTCCTTTTCCAATATTGAACTTCTGATAAACCGGTTTTCCGTCTATAACAGTAACTCCGTTATAATCTCCCGGTTTTCTGTCTATTTTGTCGGTAACATCTGAAAAATAGTAAAATGCCGACCAATTTATCCTTTCAAATTCACCTTTGACACCTATTTCTATATTGGTATTTTTTTCCGGTCTTAGATCATAATTAGGAACATCGATACCCAGATTCTCGACTCGAAGTGTCACAAGATCATCAAGATTTGGAGCTCTAAAACCCTGGGAAATATTTCCGCATAAATTTACACCCTTTGTGATTTTATACATCGCCCCCAAATTTCCGGTAATGTTCTGAAAGACCTCCCCAATATTACTGACTACGGGGTTCCCTCGTATTATAGAGTTATATTCGAACCTGCTGTACCTTGCTTCCGGGATAAACTTGAAATTTTCCGAAACTTGCCATTCATCCGCCAAAAACACACCTGCAGTATTGTATTTTGAACCATCAGGAAAGGTACTTTTAAGAGAATCTTCCGCTCTTGACTGAGTATTGGTATTATAATCCCAATACCGGCTTTGGACATAATCCTGGTAGTATTCAAACCCATAAACTAATTTATTATTATCTATTTTTGAAGTAAATTGCGGAGTAAATCCCAGAGTATCCACATTATCTTCATATTCAGATACTGTTGTTTTTCCCGTCTTTTGTAATTGTCTTCCTTCAAACTGACGCTGAAACGAGGCAGCAACGGAGAAAGAATCCATCCAAGAAGACACATTTTGCTGTTCATACTTAATCCAACCCAGATGCCTCTCCTGGGGGTTGTAAATATATTTTTCATATCCGCCGGTTCCGCTGAACATCCTTGCTCCTTTGTATGAATCATAGCGAGGAACCTCATTTTGCCTTGTATATTGATAATTCAAAGTAACATCAGCATCTTTCGAAATATTATAACTTATTTTTCCATTAGCATCCTGCTCATTAAACCCGGTTGGAGTAAGAACCCCAAAATTTCCTCCGGCCCGTAAATTCCCTATATTTTTATAAGTGCCTCCAAATAAATAATTAAACTCCCCTGCTTTTCCGTTTGCTTCTAGCCTTGTTGCAGTACCATTAACACTGCTGTCACCCCTGCTTATTATTTTCGCCGTGAATGGAACAGTGGAAACAGGATTTTCCGTTATTATATTTATCACACCACCCAAAGCATCACTTCCGTAGAGAGAAGAGCCGGGACCTCTTACAATTTCAATTCTATCTACCATAAAATTATCTACAGTGTTCATATATTGTACAGGACCGCTTCTTAATGTGGAATTATTCAGTCTTATACCGTCGATCAGAACAAGATTTTCCCTTCCGATAAAACCCCTTATGATAGGTGATCCATGACCCTGCGTTGTTTTTTGCATAAATACTCCGGGAGATTCATCAAGCGCTTCATTCATCATAATTGATTTTTGAATTACAGAACTATCCCCTCCGGTAACACTGACCGGTTTGGAAACATTAAATGTATCATCTATTATACGTGTTGCCGTAATTGTAATTTCGGGAAGACTAAGATATATTTTTTCTTTTTTTGCATCTGATATATCCGCCGCAATCTTATCTTTTGAATTCGCTTCTATTTTTCTTTCCATAGTAATTTGTTCTTTTTCAACAAGTTTATCTACTTGCTGCGCATAAGCCACAAAACCTGATAATATCACCATACTTACCAACACCAGTATTCTTTTCATCTTCTCCCTCATGATTTATTCAAACGATCTACTATGAGCCGCCGTATTTCGCCAAAATATACGTTGCTATAGCGGTAGCATAGTTTTTTCCGGAACAGTTCGTCCAGCTTCCTTCTTTATCCTGTTTCAACAGAAGAAACCGGCATATATTTTTTTTTTGCTGCATGGCATTTTTCTTCACATAGTCCAGATAATAATCATAGATCAAAAGATCCTGATAATAAAAACAGGGTTTTTCGCTTTCTTTCCCGACAATAGCATTCGTTATTTTGCTTAAGTGCCGGTTAAAATCAAATGTTTTTGTCTTATTTTCGGTTGACACCAGCGTATTTTTTGCTAAAACATTTACAATATAAGAATTATAATTTCCGTCGGCTGAATATGTTTTAATAAATCCCAATCCTTTATTAATTACTTCATTATTACAATGAATACCGGATTCTTTTGCTTTTATCAATGCCTTAATCATATTCGCACTGACAATAACATCTTCCGCGGAGCTATGAAAATAATATGTCCAGCCTCCTTTCTCTTTTTGATTTGCTTCGGCTGCTTTCACCGCTAATTCCAATTTAAACTTTATTTCCTCAGCTTTATTGAGACTGTAAATCCTGCTCAATGTCAGTATCCCAAATGCCTGATCATGTATAGTTGCGCGTTTTCTTGAATCACCGATAATAATACCGTTTGATTGAACTGAACTCAGAAGATAAGCTGTTGCTTTTGAGGTGATTTTATCATATTTTTCCTTGTCAAATTTTGTTTTATTTTCCATCATACTTAAAAGCGTTATTGACGTCACCGGTATGCTTTTTTGAAAGATATTAGAGTTCCATGAACCGTCTTCATTCTGTGTTTTTTCCAGATAATGCAGCCCCTTCATTAATGAATTATCCCGGCTTTCGATAATCTTAACCGTGAAAAATGCAGTGATCAGGGAAAACACACTTACCGCAGAAATAAAAGCTATTTTTTTGCGATAAAAAGAAAAGCTTTTGGCTTTTTCGTTGGGGAGTAATGCCGAGGAAATGGCAGATAGGAATTTACTCTCACTTGAATATTTAATGTCATTCAACAATTCATGAGTTTTCTTTAAAGTATCGAATTCTCTACGGCATGAATCACAGGCTTCTAAATGAATTTTGAGATTTATTTTTTTCTTTTCAGACAAATCTTTATCAAGAAAAAGGTTTATGTAATACCCTGCTTTTTTGCATTTCATACTATATAGTACGATTGAAGATCAAAAAGGTTACATATATTTAAAATAATACATAAAAAGAACGCTATTTCTGATATTGAGATTTTGACAGACTGAGGATTATTTATTAAAATATCCTGAATCTTCCAGGATATTACGGAGTTTTTCTCTTGATCTATGCAGTCTGACTTTAACTGTACCTTTAGACAGCCCAAATTTATTGCTTATAGATTTAATTGACATATCTTCAAAATAAAACAATATTATTATGGATTTCTCCTCATCAAGTAATTTTGAAAGTGCTTCTTTTAAGATTCTGTACTTCTCTGACCGTTCTGATTCCAGCGAATTATCGGAAGCAAAATATCCGAACTCGTCAATCTCATCCAGGGTATATACAGGCTTTTTTCCTCTTAAAAAATCAACACAGGTATTATGGGTAACCGTGGAAATCCATTTTGAAAAACTTTTATCTTGCGAATATTTATCTTTTGCAATAAACGCTTTTTCCCAAACTTGCGAATGCAAATCCTTCGCATCATCCTTATTACTTGTGAACTTGTTTACAATATATTTTACAAATCCCTGATAATCCGAATACAGTTTCTTAAAATTTTGATTATTCAATTTTTTACACCTCGTAAATTTCCGGCTACCACTTTAATACAATATATAATAATACCGAAAAGAAAACAAGTTAAATTAAATCAGCAAGGGTAATATTCATCAACTTTCGATTGTCATAAATCTATAATATATTTTATAGCTTATCTATTATTGTTTTTTATCGCCATTCCGGCAATATATCCGCTGGAAAACGCGAACTGCATATTGTAACCGCCTGATTCACCCGCCACATCAATTACTTCTCCAGCAAAATACAGTCCGGGAATTTTTTTTGACTCCATAGTTAAGGGATCTATTTCCTCTGTCGCCACTCCTCCGGCTACGGCCATAGCTTCTTTGTAGGTTTTTGGACCTTTTATAGTAACCGGCCATTTTGAAAGAGATAATATTATATTTTCCCTTTCTTTTATTGTTAGTTCTTTACATTTTTTTGAGATATTAACACCCAGAAGCGGAAGAAGAACTAAAGCAATTTTCTTCGGAAGAAAACCCGAAAGAAAAGTAAATACTGTTTTTTCAGGCCTGAAATCCCAGGCGGCACTTATAGCTTCACCTGTAGAATTCTTATAAAACGGGAGAAAATTGATAAATACTTCCGCATTATTCTTAATTTCATCAATTATTCTGCACGAAGCATCTAAAGTTAAAGGTCCGGATATCCCATACTTTGTAAAAAGCAGCTCTCCTCTGTATATTTTTTTTGCATTTTTCATGCAAATTTGAAGCTCTGCTTCCACCCTCACACCCTGAAGCTTATAAAACCAATTCCCGGCAAGTTCAACCGGCACTATAGCAGGTCTAAGCGGGATTATGGTGTGCCCAAGCTCCCCGGCAAGTTCATATCCCGAACTGCTGCCTCCCAACTGGGGATAGGCACAACTTCCGGAGGATATAAGTACATTTTTCGTTTCATAAACAGTTTTTCCGGTCTTTACCGAAAAACTGTTCTCATTTTTAACTATAGAAAGCACTTGCTCTCCGTTTTTGACCGCAACTTTATTAGAAATCAATTCTTCTTCCAGACAATCAATAATACTTGCCGAGTTTTCAGTCACAGGCAGTACCCTGCCAAAACTTTCTGTTTTTAGCATTACCCCTCGTTTTTCAAAGAAAGCAATCAGGTTTTTGTTGTCAAACTCCTCAAATACTTTTTTCAGAAAGGTTTTATCACCGCAGTATTTATCTGTATTTAAATCTGAATTGGTAATATTGCATTTTCCGTTTCCTGATACGCGGATTTTACGTCCAAGGGCGGGATTTTTATTTAGAAGCAATATATTTTTTTTATTATCTGAAGCGGTTATTGCCGCCATTATTCCGGCAGGACCTCCGCCTACTACAATAAAGTCTTCCATTTATTTCCGCTCGTTTGAATCCGGTAGAATGGTATTTTCAGAGTTATTTTTTATGGCAGGAATCGTATTTATGCTAAACAAGCCGTTAAAAGGACACCAGCCCATAAGCCCTGTAAGCAGAGCATATACCCCAAGTATTGCGGCAGCAAAAAAAGGCAGTAGAATTGATATAAGAATTAAAATTATTCCTGCCCCCAGCCTGATTTTTCTATCGAACGCTCCGAGATTTGGTTTCACAATATCCTTATGACCTGATCATTACAAGCATCATCTTAAATTTTGTTATTGATTTTAGCGCATGGGGCTTACCCGCGGGAAGCACAAGAAATTCACCTTGCATAAGAACATATGACTTACCGGAAATAGTTATCGACACTTTCCCGTCCAGAACACAAACAAGCGCATCAAAAGGAGCAGTATGCTCACTTAAGCCTTCTCCTTTATCAAAGGAAAAAACTGTTACAGTGCCCGTTTTTTTGTTTATTAACTCACGGCTTACCACTGCCGATTTCTGATATTCAACAAAAGCTTTAGTATTAAATATTTTTCCCCGAAGATCGGCTGCCTTTTTCATGCTAGCTCCAAAAAAAAAAATGACTAACGACTAATGACTAGTGACTATTTATGGTATTATATTTATCAAACAAACTCCGGATTCTAATCGAACCCGGAGTTTGAGTAATCTTTTTAATTCGCATTGCTTTCCTAGCATCCAGAGCCTAGAACCCAGGAACCTATCTTTAGAATTTCATCTGCATTGCCATCATCGTGGATCTCTTAAAAAGATCCAACAGCGGATCATATGTCTGCCGTACTGTGAAAAGAAAGATAACACCCGGGGCCATTTCCATTCCAACTCTTCCGTAAGCCACGGTATTTGGACTTTTTATGGTAACCATATCAATGTCTTTTTGTTCATAACCGACTGCTACTTCAGAAATCTTCGGAATGAAATTGCCTCTATAAGAAGCTTCTGCCCTAATATAAGGTAATGAACCTTCATACTGCTCATAAGCTGCAACTATTTTCAACCAGGGTACTGGATTCGCACCAAGCTGTCCAAAGACACCCCTTAAACGATCTCCTCCGGCAGAAGGTAACACTGCAGGACGACTATCTTCATAAACATAATCAAAAAGACCCGCTACGAAGTTAGATTGAAGCGACCTGTATTCAAGCTGGTAATCAAAAATTGCAATTTTCCCCATAATGCCGGGAGCCGCAAAACCTTCCCCGCCGTCACGAAAGATACCATAATCCGCATAAATCAAGGCACTTAATATAGGTGTTTTAATAAGAGATATTCCCACATCCGCGCCATATTCTACCAGCGGACCGGCTTCAGGCAGAGCCACTTTATCTGTACCGACCAGTTGATATTTATCCTCTGCCGGATTAATATCATAAACTCCGGAAACACCTGCCTGAAGGAAATTAGGGATTATATCATAATACAAACGTCCTGCATATAATCTTCTCTTCATAATATCATTTGTCAGACCTTCCAAACCTATAGCGCCCTGTTTAATGTCTAACTCCAATCCAAAAGTCCTTTTATTCAGATCTATTCCGATATTTGAATATCTCCGGACTAAGAATCCATGACCAAGAGTGGAATCGTTAAGCACTCCAAGTTTAACATAAAGAGGTTCTCCCTTTAAGCCGTAACGGATGTATTTAAACATATTTTGAGCCGACTTCTGCCAGTCTTTCCAATCATCCTCTTTTACTCCATCATCATTCCAAAGTAATCTGATATCAAAGCCCGCTCCAAATTTTCCAAGCGTAAGTTCATAAAGGAAACTCATCATATAATAAGTCTTGCCATCAATGGAAACAGCTCCAAAACTTCCGCCAAAACCAGCATCACCCGCATTCTCGGGAGCTTTAGCCGCTTCTTTTGGCGGCACTACAGGAGCTTCTGCTTTCTTTTCCTCATCTTTTTTTTCTTCTGCTTTCTTCTCTTCTTTTTTTTCTTCCTTTGGTTTATCCTTCCACTCTTCATCCTGCTTTTCTTTTTCTTCCTTTGACATTTCCTCCGGTTTCCCTTCAAAAGCACCCGCAAAAGAAGCCTTTTCTCCGGCTTTTACAAATATTTCTTTTTTACCAATCGGATCTTTCATTGAAACAATACCGTCAAATACAACAAGATCTGACCCGTTAGTGTCGGCATCCAAACTAAAATCCGTACCTTTTACCGCCGCTATTATATTTTTTGTCTGAACCTGAAAAGTAGAATCATCTTTTTGAATCGTAAACTTTGATCTAATCTTGCCTATCCAAAGCTTTACAATCGTATCTCCGGTCTGATCCTTATCTTTAAGCTTATTAAGAGAGAGCGATGTATTTTCTTTTAGATTAATTTTACTTCCGTCCTCAAACGTAAGCTCAACTTTCCCTTCTCTAGTCCTTATTTCATCCCCCTGGTTCAGAACCAGATCAACCTTGACAGGAGACCATACCTGTTTTTTATTTTCATCTATCTTTGAAGTTTCCGCAACGCCTGTTACCGCCGATATTTTAGCAGTAGAAAGCTCAACGGCAAAAGCAGCCGTGGTTAAACAGAACATTAACACCAGAACTAAAACTTTTCTCATAAAGTTCCTCCTTGATTTAATAGTTTATTATATTAAGTATATTATAGAAGAAGGGTTTTGTCAATGCTCCAATTTGGTGATTTTAATCACATATTAAGATTGACGAATATCATGCATTCTTATGACTTTTACAATGCAAAGACTACAGCGGGTTTTCTAAGAATATCCACCAAAAGTCAGGATATTTCCGAGAGTATTTTTTTTGCCGCTTCAACAACATTTTCTGCTCCGGTAATGGGTCGGCCTACAACTATGAAATCCGCGCCTCTTTCTATGGCTTCTTCCGGAGTGACTATGCGTTTCTGGTCATTTTTAGCAGACCAATCCGGTCTGACACCCGGAACAATCACTTTGAAATCCTTACCACAAGCATTTTTTATCGATGTTATTTCTTCTCCGGAGGCGACAACACCCGAAAGTCCCGCTTCTTTTGCCAGTTTTGCAAGACGCACAACCTGTTCTGCGGCTGTTGACGCTATATTTAATTCGTTTTTTAAAATCCCGCTATTCATACTGGTTAGAACTGTTACCGCAATAAGTATAGGATGATTTTTTGATTTTTTAATTTCTTCCGCCGCTTTTTTCATCATCTCAAGCCCTCCGGAAGCATGAACATTAAGTATAAAAACATTCATATCTGCCGCGGAAGCCGCTGCTTTTGCCACCGTATTGGGAATATCATGAAATTTTAAATCCAAAAATACTTTTCCGCCCAAAGAATGAATTTTACTTACGATGGAAGGTCCTGCTGAAATGAAAAGTTCAAACCCAACTTTAAAAACTCCGACATAAGGCGCAACTTTCTCCGCAATACTTAACGCAGTCTTTTCATCAGAATAATCGAGAGCCACTATAATCTTGTCTTTGATATTTGTATTAATTTTAGACATCAACCCCCCGGTAAACAAATAAATTCGAAGTACTAAACTCGTCCGCTGAAAGCGAGATCTCGCCAAAGGCGGAAAATTCTAAACCTTAAAAAAGAGCAACAAAAAACTCACATTTAAAGCACTTTTTTTCTTTTTTTTACGCTTGCTTTTTCTTCGAATTTCGAATTTAAAATTTCGAGTTTGTTTTAGTTTCTCGGTTCATTCGGGTACCACAGCCATAAAACAAATTTGAATCTTTTACGAAGATCTTTCAGGGAAACACTGAGCACTTTAAGCCGGGACTCTATATCCATATGTATTTTTAACAACTTTTCTTTTTCTTCCGTCTCTTTCATAAGCTGATCGGCAAGAACATCATTTTCTTTATCCAGCTTTTGTATTTTTTCTTCGCTTTCCCTTATGCGGACTTCAAAAGCAGAAATACTTAACTGCGCACTTTCCAGTTCAGAGGTAAACTTAGCGGTATTATCTGAAGAATCTTTTTTTAGTTTCATGTAAGACGCTTCCATATCGGCCATCTGACCTCTGGTCTCTTTTTCCTTATCTTTTTGTGAACTCCACTGGGCCTCGCGAAGAGCGTATTCAGCCTGAATAGACTGAAGTTTTTGTTTTTCAGCTTTAAGCTCCGTTTCGTGTCTTCCTGTAATCTCTTTCAGCTGCATCTGAAGCCGGCCTATAGCAAGTTTTAGTTCTTCTTCCTTCATCTCGTAATCATTTTTTATCCGATTCTCAAGCTCGACAGCCTTTTCTTTTGCTGTTTCAAGATCTCTTTCTTTAACTTTCAAAACTTCCGCCAAAGCCTCAAGCTTCCCATTGAAGTCCTGAGTAAGATTGTTAATCTGATTATCCTTTTCCCCTGCAAGCTTTGAAAGTTCGTCCGACCTTGTAAGAAGTCCTCCGAGCTCCACCTGAAGTTTCTGATTATCAACTTCTTTATTCTTTATAATTTCTTTTACCGCAGCTGTCTCTTCCTCTTTTGATCTTAGATTGTCACCTGCAGCCGCAACTTCATTCTTAAGCTCTTCAATATACCTGTTCTGCTCATCCAGCTTGGACAGATTGGAATCTATTCCGCTCTTTATCCTGTTAAGTTCAACATCCCTCCTGTCTATCTCTTCTTTCAACTGCATCAGGCGTTCTTCATAATTTCCGGCAGAGGTTTCTTTTTCCTCAAGATTTCTATTTATTTCTTCCGTCAGATTGCGGATAATTTCCTCTTTCTCATCAGCCAGCGCTTTCACTTTATTATTTAATTCCTCTTCCAAACATCTTTTTTGTTCTTCCAGTTTCATCTGGTTTTCTTTTTTAACCGCATCAAGAACATTACCTGTCGTTATCAGCTCCGCTTTCAAGCTGTCAATCTCCTGAAGCAGCCGGTTTTTCTCCGTATCAAATTGAAGACAGGAAATACTGCTAAACTCTTCCGTCTCTCTTTTCACTCTTTCTATTTCCAATCCAAGATTATTACGTTCATTATCCAGCTTTTCCTCATAGGAAAGTTTCAAAGTATCAGCTTCTGTTTGAAGCCTGATCAGCTCTTTTTGCGCAATATTTAATTCATTAAGCGCATTTTCGCGATCTGATTCAAGTTCTTTGGTCTTAAACTCAAACTTATTCTTATCTTCTGTCAGATTTGAAACCGTATACATAAGATCTTTCAGTTCTTTATCTTTTGTTTCCTCAGCTTTACTCTTTTCCAGGATAAGCTCTTTGATAGCAGCTTTTTCTTTTTCTATTTTAGATATAGTATCGTTTAAACTTATTATTATAGTATCTTTGTCTTTCATCTGAGAAGAAAGATTACCGCTCTGGCCCTGTTCTTTCAGTACCTTAAGTTCTACTTTTACCCTTTCGAGTTCAGAAAGAAGCGCTGCTTTACCGGAAGTTTCGACATTATACTCTCTTTCCACGTTTGCGCTTTCTTCATTTAACTTGAAAAGGGTACTTCTTAAGCTTTCTATCGCAATACTTTTCTCTGCCAGAGCTTTTTGCAGTCTTTCATTATCTTCCTTAAGTCCGGATAACTCATACAAAGTGCCTTCTTTCACCCTGTTTACCTCTGCTCTGCTTCTTTCCAGGTCCTCGGAAAGCAACTGTTTATCATGTTCAAGCCGGCGCATAAAAAGTTCAAGTTCACGGAGCTTCTCTTCTTTTTCAAAAATAACGCCGTTTCTGATGTTAAGTTCAGTTTCCAGACGCCGCTTTTCATTGTCCTTTTCCGTTATAGTATTTTCCAGGTTTTTAAGACGCTCCTGGGTTCTTCCAAAATCCGCCGCACGGTCTTCTTCAAGTTTACGAAGATTCAGGATCTGCTCCTCCAGAAGTTTCTTATATTGTTTCTCTTTTTCTTCATATTGAGATATAAAGAACCGGTATTCCTGTTCTTTACGGAGCAGCTCGTCTTCTTCTGTTTTCAATTTAATTATCAGAAGCCGGTTCTCTTCCATTTGTTTAAAAGCACTTTCGTCTTTTTCACTCAGTCTGTCATAAAGCTGTTTTTTCTGTTGTTCAAGACGGGACTGCCAGACACCTTCACTCTCTTTTATTTTTTCTTCCAGCGAAGCAAGCACCTGTTCTTTTTTTGCTATTTCAGAAGAGAACTCATAATCCTTCAGCGAAAGCTTTTCGGCAAGCGCGGCCTTTTCCGCAAGAAAGGTTTCCTCAAATTCTTTCAACTCGCGCCCTTTCTGCAGAAACGCCTCGTTAAACGCTGCTTCCTGTCTTGATAGCTCGCTTTTTAGCGCCGTCAACTCCGCTTCTTTCAGAGTTATCCTTTGTTTCCAGAGTTCATCGTTATCACTTACCTTTTTAACCGCATCCAGCGCACGCGCTTCCAGTTCATAGGCCTTCCGCCTTAATTCCGCCTCTTTATCCAGGAAATCCCTAACAAGCCCGGCCTTTTCTTTTTCCTTAAGCTCACCCAAAGCCAGAAGTCCGTCTTTCGCCTCTTTAATCTCTCTATCCTTTTCTTCAGTAAATACTTTAATTTCTATTTCCTTTTTTTCCAGCAGAGCTCTGGCTTCCGCTTTTGTTGCGGCAACTTCTCTATCCCTGGCCGAAAGAACATTTCTAATTTCAGACTTAAGCACTTCAATTTCTTTGTCGCGCCCTTCGGTCACACTGGAGTATTCCTGCCTGATCGCCAGAAGCTCCGTTTCTTTAATTTTTGCAGCGATACTTATTTCTTTTCGCAGCGCTTCGAATTCTTTCTCGCGATTATCCAGCACGGTTTTAAGTTCATTACTAATTGCTTTAATTTCCCCGTCCTTGGCATTTAAAAGCTCAAGAAGTTTATCCCGTTCATGGCCAAAAGAATTTTCTTTTTCTTTTAACCCCGCTTTTTCTTTTTCAAACGCTTCTTTCAGTTCAAGCTCTTTTTCCTTAAGAATAACCCTTTCTTTTTCCAGCTGCTCTTTCAAACCTGTTCTTTCTTTCTCAAAAGCCCCTTTCAATTCCTGTTCTTCACCGGCAAGGGAAATTCTTTCTTTTTCCAGCTGCTCTTTTAATTCCCGTTCTTTTTCTTTAAACTGGGCCTTTAGTACCGTAATCCATTCTTCACGCTCCACCCAGAGGTTTTTTTCCCTCTCTTTTAGTTCCTGATCAAACTTAGCAAGGGCAAGCTTGCCATCCATCTCCGCATCTTCAACTTTCCCCGCCAGATATTTCTCCCTGTCGGCAAAAGCCTCTTTAAGAGTGTTTATCTCTTTCTCCCGGGCCGCAAGCACTTCAAGGATATTTTCTTTTTCTTTTCCAATTTTCTCCGTTTTATCCTTTATTGTTCTGCCTGTTTTTTCCTCAATATCCCTGACTTCGTCCTGTTTTTTTTCAAGTACTGCGCGGATTTTGGATTCCTGAAGAGTAATTTCGACTTTCATGGAATTTATCTCGTCTTCTTTTGCCTTTAAAGTCTTCAACCAGGTTTTTTCCCGTTCTTCCTGAAGCTTCTCCTCCGCATTTCTAAGTTCGTTCAAAGCCTTTTCTTGAAGGTCCCGCACTTCCTGTTCTTTTTTCTTCCAGCCGCCTTCTATTTCTTTAAGCCGGCTTTCCAGCTCGGTATTCTTTTTCTCAAGAGATTTTTTCTCTTCAGCCAGGCGGGAGTGCTCTCTGCTCATTTTGCTTTTCAGCTCAGTTTCTACTTCGATTATTTTATCGTTCACCAGCTGATCTTTATTGTTCAGAGTATCTCTGATCCGTCTTACTTCATTTTCTTTTTCGGTAACAACTTTACTCCACTGCTCTTTGTCCTTTTCAAGTTTCTGACGGTAAGTATCAATCTCTTTCTTGAGCTCCTGTTTTTGCGCGTCAAATTTGATTCTTGATTCTTCCAGCTCTCTCTGCAGTTTTTCTTTTACTTCATTTATTTCAAGTTCTTTCTTCTGCAAACTGCTCTGTGTCGTTATAAGTTTATCCGCAAGATCTTTTTCTCTTTGAAGGGAAACAGGTGCTTTAAAGAAGGAATTATCCAGAAAGGGATTATCGGTTTCTGTTTTAGCTGCAAAACCGGAAACTTTAGACAAATCAGAAGGTATTTCCATAGAAGGGGTCTCAACAGGTAAACTTGGATCCATAGACGGAAATCCTATTCCGGACGCATCTGCACCTTCCGAAGGAAAATCCGGCAAAGCCGGTCCGCCGTTTTGCTTCTCTTCGCCTTCCGGCATAGGCGGTAAGCCCATGTCATCAACCACAAAAACCTCCATAAAAGCAAATCACTAATAACTAAGCACTAAATCCTAAACCTTAAAACTCTCATCTTTTTGTTCTTGCTGCGCATCCGAGCATCCGAGCATCCAAGCATCCGTTCTATTCTTGCTACGCCTCTGAGCCTCTGAGCCTCTGCGCTTCCGCGCATCTATAAAGCCGTCTTGTTCCTCGCGTTGTAATCCTTCATCCAGGCGGAAAGCTGCGGGTTATTCGGATTAATACTAAGAGATTTCTGATACGCCCGCACTGTTTCTACTAAATTTTTCTTCGCGTAAAAACAATTCCCGATATATTGATAAATCTGCCAGAGATTTGGATTCAAAGCCAGACATTTTTGGAAGTCCTTAATAGCATCATCAAATCTTTTTTCTTTATAGGCGGTTATGCCTCTATTATATACCGTGGTCATATCTTCAGGCCCGGTTGCTTTTGCAGCGCCCTGTGCCGGCGCGGCCGCCGCAGGTTTCTGCCCTCCGACCTCCGTCCTCTGGCCCCCTGCTGCCGTCTTTTTCGAGACAAACAATCCTTCTTTTTCTTCTTTTACTTCCCCTCCTGCTTTTGCTTCCGTCTTCTCTGCAGGGGTATTTTCCACCTGTCTAAAGATATTGACCATTGAAAGCACTTTTCCGGTATTCTTACCCTCATAATCTTTTATGCTTACTTTCTTTTCGCTAAAATCAGTTCTAGAAGGGGTATTTTCTCCGCCCACAGCAGCTTCATCCGCAACAGCCTGTTCCTCTTCATTTTTTATTAAACTTGCATCTAGTTTTTCAATACGGCCTATTTTATCCATACGCCTTTTCTTGCCTTTACCCAGAGAGATCTTTCCTTCTTTTTCAAGTTTTTTAATGGAATTGACAATTTTTGCGCGTTCTTCTTCTATTTGCATCGGGGTCAAGTAACCCACGAGGTTCATTTCTTCCTGGAGCAGGGTTTGAGCGCCGGTAGATATGTTCTTTTTTACTTTTTCAACTATTTCAACAGGCGCACTGGTCAAACCTTTGGCAAGTACATCTGTTTTTATCTCTCTAAGGACAAGCTGGAGCGCAGCATCCTCAAGGTCAACAACATTTTCAAAGGCGAATACTTCTTTCCTGATCTTTTCCGCAAGCGCGGGACTTTCTTTCTCCAGGGCCTCTAAAATCTCATCTCTGGTTGTCTTATCCAGGCGATCCAGTATCCCGATAAATCTTTCAACACCGCCGACCAGAAAGTCTATCTTTCTTTTTATTTCTTCCTCCGCTTTTATCACACTCTCCGCAGTTGCCTGCTTTACCTGCGCCATAGCAAGCGCAACTTTAGCCTGCTGCTCCAGCGGAAGCGCCGACATAACCTCTGCAGCCTCCTCCTGGCTTAAATAAGTCATAATAAGAGAAACAATCTCCGGAGGTTCCTGCTGAATAAGATACACCAGATTTTGCATGTTAGCTTTTTTTATGAAAGAGAAAGGCTTGAATATTTTTACTTCCCCGTTCTTCTCAAGAGAAAAAGAAGCACCGCTTCCGCCTTCCAGCAGTTTTGCTTCCCCTCCTGCCGCCGAAATTGCCCCTGCCGACATAGGCCCGCCCTGAGCAATCTGACCCGGAGCTCCGGGCCCGCCGCCAAGAGGATTTCCTCCTTGATTTGCACCCATATCAATACTTATCTCTCTTCCTTTTCCTTCTACCATTGACTTGGAGAAATTTCTCATAAGAGACCTGACCGGCCCGAATAAGAAAGCTATGACTGAAACCACTATCAATAAAATCAACAGAGTTGTTTTGTTTGTTTCAAAGAAGGCTTTACTGGAAGTAGCAAATACCATATATTTTATATCTATCTTTTGATTGGCAGCCGGCAGACCGATAGTTTTTCCGATGGCCTCCAGCAATTGTTTCCCAACTTCAGTTGTTTCCAGACTTTTATCCAATAAAAGCATTACCTGTACCATCGTGATCTTGGGCTTTGCTATTGATACAAATTTTTCTTCATTTTTTTGAGGTTTCAAACCGGGAGGCATCGGTATACCGGGAATCAGAAAGCCATCCGTATCATCATCAGCCGTCTTGGTGTAGGTTATTTTTTGCTTTGTTTCAATATCAGATGTAACGTCAACAGAAACCGTAACTGTAGACTTGTCGGGCCCCAGAGTGCGCAGTAAAACACTCTCTATACTTTCCTTAAGCGACTTTTCATAATTTTGTTTGAACATTAATATATCCGTAGAGCTGCCCTCAGAAGAAATACTTTGCGCAAAAGCAGAAAAGGGCAGCAGGAAAATAGCTGCGGCAAAACTTCCCACAATGTAATTACTGATCCTTTTCATTTTTTCTCCGGGTCAAACAGTCTTTCCGGTATATCTTTCTCCGTCAAGTCATCCGCTTTTTTCCGTTTAAATATCTTTCTTAAAGACATCATTTTACCGTCGTCCTGATTTTCATAATAACTCAGACCCACTCTTTCTTCACCGTCCCGGAGGACACCGGTATTCTTTCCCGCCTTCGATACCGTAATTTTAGAAAGTGTCTTGTCCTTTACCGGAAGCTGTAAAATCCCTTCACTCTCCAGAGCATGAAACAGTTTTAATATCTTACTACGTTCCTTCTCAATTGCTATCGGAGTTATATAACCGGTCAAATCAATTTCTTCTTTGAGTCTGGCTCTCTTGCCTTCCGAGAGATTACGGTTAAACTTATTAAACAACGTTTCCGAAGCACCATTTAGCGCTTTGGCCAGAATATCCGGTTGAATTTCTTTCAAAGCCAGCTGCAGGGCTTCATCAGGAAGCTCCGCTATCGAGTCAAAGGTAAAAATTGAGTTCTTAAACCTGCCCGCTACTTCCGGGCTGTCCTTAAAGAGCGCCGAAAGAATACTATCCCTGGTCCCTGCATCCATCTTTTCAAGTATTCCGGTGAATTTATCAATGCCGCCCACCAGAAAATCAAGCTTATCTTTTACCCGGCCTTCAGCCTGTCTTACGCTCTCCTTATTAGTCTGTTTTACTTCCAGCATAGAAAGAGCTATTTTTGCTTTTACTTCAGGCTCAAAGTACCCGACTATCAAAGCAGCATCCTCTTCCTTTAGATATGAAAGAATCAGCGATATCACATCCGGCGACTCGTTTTGTATTATTATCGCAAGGTTTTTCAGATTATCCCTGCTGATAAAGGCAAACGGTCTTTCCTCTATTTCAGCTTTTCCGGGTTCAGTTATAACTGAACTTTTGTTTTCACTGTTTATTACAACACTACCGGGCGCTTTGCTTCCTTCAAAACCGGAAAAACCCGCTTTTTCCATCTTAATATCGATTACCCTTGAAGCAGGGCGGCCGGCCAAAATCCCTTTCATAAAGCTTCGCAGCGGACCAAACAAAAAACCCAGAAATACAAGAGCTGCAACCAGCAGGAGCAGAAACGCTTTTCTTTCTTCAAAGAACGAGAGAAAACCGGCACCGGTAAATTTCATTTTTCTGATATACAGGCTATTTTCTTTCAAACCTTTAAAAATTCTAAGTACAGAATCCTTTACTTCTGCTTCCGTTACTTCGTCTACACTTTCGTCAAGAATCACCGTAATAGAAACACCGGTTAACTTGTGTTTGCTCTCCGTAATCTTCTGCTCAACCTTCGAAGTATTTTCTCCGAAAAGCTGCCAGATAGTCGAGTCAATCTTTTCTGCCGGATCAGTTTTAAAACTCCGGCTCGTAGTCCTCTCGACAGTCGGACTTATTTCCACAGAAGCTTCAGCGTAGTATTTTTTTCCGCCGACTATTTTTTCAAGCAGTCCGTTTATCCTGTTTTTAATCTCTTTCTCGTAGAGCATTTTAAATTGAAGAGCATCTGTATCAGAAGCTCCGGCTAAATTATCTCCTCCGGAACAGGCAACAATTAACATTAAAAGGAGTAGAGCAAGTTTCCTGATCAGACCATCTCCTTTACCACACTTTCGATTACATCTTTATTAATAGTGTCAAGCTTCTTTGAGAACCCTGCAAGCAGCGACCAGTTGCAAACATTATTAATCTCTCTCGGAACCCCCCGTGTCTGCTCGAATATTGCCTTAATCGCAAGATTCGTAAAAAGCGGATCGGTGCGCCCCGCTACTTTTAAACGATGAAGTATGTATTCGCCTGTCTCCTGCTCTGTAAGCGCATCAAGATGATACTGCATCGCAAGTCGTTGTTTTAACTGAGGAATCCTGTTAATTTTTTCTCTGAGTTCTGTCTGGCCTACAAGCACTAACGTAACATAGAACTTATCCGACGGCTGCAGAGAAAGAAGAAGCCGAAGCTCTTCCAAAGTCTCATTATCTTTCACCAGCTGAGCATCATCAACAACTACGACGGTATTACGCCCTATTTCAATATTTCTTTTGAAAACTTCCCGAAGAATATTCAAAAGATCGCTTTTTTCTGAAGGAAGCTTGTCCACCACCGCCACCTGCCGCGCTATTTCTTTTATCATTTCAATAGAGGATAACTGGGGATTGGTAATAAATACAAATTTGTTTTGATTAGAGTTTAATTGCGTCGAAAGAATTCTGGTAAGAATAGTCTTACCGCTTCCATAGTCGCCGGTAAGCATTGCCGCACCCTGGCGCTCAGATATGACATAGAGCATACGCATAAGAGCTTCTTCGTGCATCGGAGAGGCATAGAACATTTTAATATCAAGAGTATTTTCAAAAGGCTTTACATTAACGCCCCAATAGCTTTTGTACAAAGCATGCTCCTTTTGCCTCTTTTTTCACTTCCGCTGAAAAAGCTTAAAAATACGCACGAGCTTAGTAAATTATATATAAATAATGCTTGTTTGTCAAGATTTTTTTACGCATTTCAAGGAAAATTGTTCTGATAGTAAAGGAATAAGAATATCTTGTTAAACTGCATTTGTTCTTATTTTTGTAACTCATTATGCATCAATAGTATATTTCATATTTTTGTTTTTTTCCACCGAAACTCATTGATTCTTATACATTTTTATTGTATAATTTAAGAAATATTAAGCTTCTTCTCGAGAAATTATAGCACTTTTTAAGCATAAAGACAAAAAGGACAGATAAATGATACAGGAAAAGCAGTTTTCTTTGCTTCTTTTCTCGATTTCAGGGAATAAATACTTCATTGATATCAACTTTCTTCTTGAGATAATTCCATTTCAAGCCATAACCCGTCTTCCCGGATCTTCGGAAAAGATCACAGGTATCACAAATTACCGCGGTCAAATCATAGGTGTTTTTGATCTGCCTCAAATTCTCAATATTACCGAAGATAAGGATAGAAAAAACAGAATTATTGTGGTAAAAAATAATAAAGAGAATTTTGGCTTTGCTGTATCAAGAGTTTTTGAAGTAGCATACATTAACAAGGACGATATTAAGAAATCATACGGTATGTTTACTTTTATTGCCTCCTACAAAGGAGAGGAAATAGAAGTACTAAATCCGGCAAAGATTTCACAGGAGGAAAAATGAGCAAAATTTTGATAGTGGATGACTCATCGTTTATGAGGTTGATGCTCAAGGATATTTTAAGGGCCAAACACGAAATCGCAGATGAAGGAACCAACGGACAAGAAGCAGTGGAAAAATACAAAAAGCTAAAACCCGACCTCGTTACGATAGATATGATAATGCCCGTGCAAAACGGTATTGACGCGGTTAAAGAAATAGTAAAATTTGACCCCGGCGCAAAAGTAATCATGGTCTCAGCGATGGGACAGGAACTCCTGGTGGAAGAAGCGATGCAAAGCGGAGCCAAGGCTTTCATCGTGAAACCTTTTCAGGGAGACAAAGTACTGGAAGTTATCGACAAAGTTTTAAAAGAAACAAAGTAATGGAACACGCCCTGTACCATTCACTAGGCTCAGGTGCAGGGTTACATTAGATTAAGGTTTTGAAATATTATAGGTTTGCAAGATATATTACAAACATATTTCATAGCGAGGTAATGTGTCAGAGCTGGATCAATACCGTGAAATATTTACGAACGAAAGCCGCGAAATAATCGGAAACCTTAACAAGGTGTTGATTTCCCTTGAAAAGGAACCAAAAAATACCGATTTAATCAATGAATGTTTCAGATATCTGCATAACATCAAAGGGATGTCTGCAACCATGGGCTTTGAAAAAATTACAAAGATTTCCCATGAGCTCGAAAACATTATGGATTTTGTGAGAAAAGGCACTCATCCTATGACGCTGGAAATCATCAATGCACTTTTCAAAGGTATTGATATGTTAGATACACTTGTAAACGGACTTTACAAACGTATTGACGGAACGGTATCACTTGATCCTCTTATAAATGAGATTAAAGAATGCATAAACACGAACAGTGCTGTTTCTGAAAATAAAACCGGCTTAGATACAGACAAAAAAACTGAAGTAATATCAGGAAGAGATGAATTTGTAAAACCCGCCTCACTCAGGATAGATTTAAAAGTATTGGACGAGCTTATAAATCTCACAGGGGAAATGATAATAAGCAAAAACCGTTTACAGGAGCTGGTCTCAAAATCCGAAGACGCGGAACTTGCCAACTCCCTCTACAATACCAACAAAATAATGTCGGAACTCGAAAATACTATTTTAAAAACAAGAATTGTTCCGGCAGAATATATTTTTAACCGCTATCCGAGATTAGTCAGAGATACCATGAGATTGCAGAAAAAAGAAATTAATTTTATAGTGGAAGGCAGCGATATAGGACTGGACAGGGGTATTTTAGATGAACTTTATGATCCGCTGATACATATTCTACGAAACTGCGTTTATCACGGTATCGAAACCCCGGAAATGAGGAAGGCTTGCGGAAAAAACCAGACCGGCATTATCCGTTTAACAGCTAAAAAGCTTGAAAATCATGTGCTTATTGAGGTCTCGGACGACGGCGCGGGTCTTGACTCAGAAAAAATCAAAAAAATAGCGGTACAAAGAGGACTTTTAAAAGAAGAAGAGCTTCCGGGGCTGACAGACAATCAAGCTTATGCATTTTTAACAAAACCCGGATTTTCAACAGTTGAGAAGGCCGACAGCACCTCAGGCAGAGGTGTCGGGCTGGATGTTGTAAAAACCAAAGTGGAAGCCTTAAACGGAATTTTTACTATGACGACAGAACCAAAAAAAGGCAGCAAGTTCACTATTAAAGTACCGCTTACACTGGCAATAATTCAGGCATTGATTGTAGATATTCAAGGTGAAACTTACGCCCTCCCCTTCTCCGCAGTCAGAGAAGTTTTATCCGCAGGAGAAAATGTAAACGGCTCTATTGAGTACAGAGGAAAAGCGGTACCGATAATTAAATTAAAAAAACTCCTTCTGTCGCCGGAAAATGAAGTTAAACCGGACAGGGAAGTAATCATAACCGAACATCACGGGAAACTTTTCGGCCTTGAAATAAATAAAATAAAAACCCAGCATGAGATAGTGGTAAAGCCCATAAACAGTAATCTTAAGACTCTTAAATTTTTCTCAGGCGCAACAATACTAAGCGACGGGCAAGTAGCGCTGATACTGGACATTAATACCATACTGGATGAAGGAGAAATAAACTGATGGCTTTAAATATCGGGAAGAAGATATTATTAATGTCTATTTTGAGTTTTGCGCTGGTTGCTGCCGCAATGATCGGGACTTTCAAGTATTATGACTATTTGATTACCGATAATGTAAATAAAATTCAAGAAGATAATGAAGCTCTCCTCTCCTTTAAGGACGTCCAACTAAAGCTAAGAAACTACAAGGATAACAGAGACGGTAAACTGATAACTGCCGCAAAAAGCGGCGCCAAAGATGAGACCACAGGTTTTAAGATAATACTAACTTCAAGAAGAACCAATATTCTTAAATCCGGCAAACCGGCTGACGCGGCAAAAATTGAAAATGCGCTTGCCCGCTGTACAGAGCTGGAGTCTTCTCTTGCAAAACTCGCAAAAGGTTATGATGACCTTGAGGTCAGCAAAGCACTCATGGCGAGTGAAGAGATGGCTCCCAAGGTCAAAGAACTCATTAAAGATGACGAGAAAGATTTCGACAAAAACATAGAATTTGCAAAAAAAATAGTTTTTTCAGCAATCGGAGCAATACTTCTCATTATCATGAGTTTTTCTTTCGGAATCTCCGGGTCAATGGTAGGACCAATAAATAAACTTACGACTATCTCCATAAATTCTTCAAAAGGAGACCTGACTCAAAGTATCAATACATCAGGTACGGACGAAATAGCCGAACTCTCCAGAGCTTTTAATACGCTGGTGCAAAACCTGGCAAAGATTGTCATTGAGCTTCGTAATACTTCTCAACATATTTCGAAATATTCGGTAGAGCTTTCAGCTGTATCAGAGGAGCTTAACTTCTCTTCGCTTAATGTAAGCACCTCGGTGCAAGGAATCGCAAGAGCCACCTTTGTACAAAGGAAGCAGATTGAAAAAACAACCCAGGTGATAGACACTATGGCAAATTCTGTTTCGGCTGTCGCGCAAAGAGCACAGACCCAGGCAGACAAAACCTCTCTGGCTACAACAATAGCCGAACGAGGAAGCCAGACAACAAAGGAAACCATCAGCAAGATGAGGCAGATCAGTAATACTGTTACAAATTCTTCAAATATGGTAAAACATTTAAAAGAAAGATCAAATCAGATCGGCTTTATAGTAGAAGCTATTACAAAGATAGCTGAGCAGACCAATCTTTTGGCTATTAATACCGCAATAGAAGCGGCAAGAGCCGGTGAAGGAGCAAGAGAGTTCAGAGTCATCGCAGATGAAATAAGAAAACTCGCAGAAGCCTCCGGCAAGGCAGCAGATCAGATAGTAAGATTACTTAAGGAAATACAAGGCGAGACCAATCAGGTAATCACGGCTACAGAGACAGGCGCAGTGGAAGTAGAAGAAGGTGTCTCTTATGTAAATAAGACGGGTGCAGCTTTGGAAGAACTTACAAAAGCAGTCTGGGATATAAGTAACCTTGCCACTGAAATATCAAAAAATACACTGGAGCAGTCCTCCGGTTTTGAACAGGTAAGAAAAGCCATCACTACCGTGACATCAATATCGGAAGAGAACGCCTTATCTACAGAAGGCGTCTTAAAACTCACACAGAGAGAATCCGAATTAACAAAAAAAATAACAGAATCTTCGTCCCAGTTAAAAAAATTGTCAGAAGAGTTGACTGACCTGGTGACAAAATTCAAGGTGAACGAATGAAACTACCCGTACTTACAGACATACAAAGAGACTCTTTAAAAGAAATTGCCTCAATAGGAGTCTCTCACGCGGCAACAGCGCTTTCCAAAATGATAAATAAGAAAGTGCTTATAGACGTGCCCCAGGTTAATATCGTACCAATCGACGACCTTGCTAAAGAGATAGAGTCCTCAGAAGACCTTATGGTAGGTATTTATTTCAGGGTAATCGGAAAAGTATCAGGTAAAGTACTTTTAACCTTTAAAAAAGAAAGCGCGCTCTTACTTACGGATGTATTACTTAAAAAGAAAAGCGGCGAAACAAAGATACTCGCCGAGCTGGAGCAATCAGCGCTTAAGGAGCTCGGAGCCATCTCCACAGCTATCTGCCTTAACGCAATAGCTGACCTCCTGAAAATGACACTGCTGCCTTCCATCCCTCATTTCACTTATGACAGGGCAAATTCAATTGTAAAGACACTTTTCGACGAAGTAAAGGGTGATTATAAATACCTGATGGTTGTAGATTCGGTATTTAAAGAGTCAAATAACCACATCCTGGGTAAGTTCCTCCTCTTCCCTGACCAAGAGGCCTTCAATGCAATATTTAACGCATTACAACTGCAAACTTTAGCTCAGAATAAGCACACGAAGGAGTTAAAAAAGTAATATACATTTTTTAAAAAGCGACTCCACTGATACAAGATAATGCATCAGAAAAACATTTTAACGATTTTTAATATTCCTTGTTTCCACGGGACACGGTGGGAAACTCCTGAACTTTCAGCAAACTTATCTACGTTCTCCAGATACCATTTATAATTTCTAAGCAAAGCATCTTTGTTTGAAAATTTAGGTTTGTATCCGAGTTTTTGTTCGGCTTTTTCTATGGAGACAAAGGAATCTTTGGAAGCGGTTTCGTAAACCCATTTGTACAACGGGGAAAGTTTTAAAAGTTCAAGTAATCTTAACATCATAATCACCGGACCGGCAGGAAAACCTCTTACCTTTTTTCCAAATCCTGCATAATCCAAAACAGATTGGTAATCCTCACCCATAGTGGTAAACTCTTTAGCGCCAATATTGAAGGTATCATTAACTACCTGTTTATCCAGCGTTGCCGTCAGATAAATCGCTTCACACAGATCGGCAACATCCAGAAACTGATATTTGTTCTTACCGTTCCCTATCATCGGAAATCCCTTGCCGTCTTTCGCCCAGTCATAGAAGAGAGCGAATACACCAAGACGCTCCGGTCCTATAAATGATTTCGGCCTTATTATCGGGACACAAACCCCCTTCTTTCTGAAATCAACGCAGACTTCTTCCGCAAGAATCTTAGCTTCTCCGTAAGGCCCTACTCCTATTTTTTTATCATCTTCCTTTAAAGGATGATGGTCAGGAATACCATAAACCGCAGTAGAGGAGATATGAATAAACCTTTCCGCATTCACTTCTTTAGCCGCCTCTATTACATTTCTGGTGCCATCCACATCCGTAGTAAATATATCTTCTTTTGAATACAAGGGAAGAGCCGCCGCGCAATGAACCACGATTTGCGCTCCTTCCATAGCCCTTTTAACAGCGGCTTTATCTCTGATATCTCCGTCAATGATCCTTATTTTATCCTTAACATCAGGATAAGTGAACTCGGCAAAATCAATAGAGGTTACTTCATGACCCTTTGACAGTAAGAACCGAATAAGGTTGATGCCAAGAAAGCCGGAACCGCCCGTTACGAGATATTTCATGCTAACTTCTCCTTTTAATATTTTTTCTGCTTTCATATACTTCCGACTGACATACTGAATCACTAATTCAGACTGTGTCGCAATTAAATTACTAACATGATATAATATGGCATATTCACTCCAAAGGAGCAAGCCATGTATCGCACTGGTGACAG
>MFGV01000073.1 GCA_001778375.1 Candidatus Firestonebacteria bacterium RIFOXYD2_FULL_39_29 | reverse complement strand
CGCTGCGGTCAATGTCGTCTTTCCATGATCAACATGTCCGATTGTTCCTACGTTTACATGCGGCTTTGTTCTTTCAAATTTTGCCTTACCCATCTTAAATTACCTCCGTAAAATTACCTTTTACCTGCAATTTTCCCACTTGCTTTTGCAATAATATCGTCAGCCATTGCTTTCGGCATCTCTTCATAATGCGCAAACTGCATTGTATAGTTACCTCTGCCTTGCGTTAACGATCTTAAATCAGTCGCATAACCGAACATATTTGCTATCGGAACAAAACCTCTAATTGCACGGGCATTGCCCCTTTGTGTCATGTTTTCAATTCTTCCCCGTCTGGAGTTCAAATTACCAATAACCTCTCCCAGATAATTTTCAGGAATAACAACTTCTATATCCATTATCGGCTCAAGAATAACCGGATTTGCTCTTTTAAAACCATCCTTAAAAGCCATTGAACCCGCAATCTTAAATGCCATTTCAGAGGAATCAACATCATGATAGGAACCATCTGTTAAAGTTACTTTAATATCAATAACCGGATATCCTGCAAGTACACCACCTTCACAGGCCTCCTTAATCCCTTTATCAATCGCAGGAATATACTCTCTTGGAATAGAGCCGCCTACAACATCATTAACAAACTCATAACCCTTTCCAGCTTCTTGAGGCTCCAATTCAATATAACAATGACCATACTGCCCCTTACCGCCGGTCTGCCTTATATACTTACCTTCAGCTTCAACTTTCTTTTTAATTGTTTCTTTGTATCCAACCTGAGGTTTACCAACATTACATTCAACATTAAATTCTCTTTTCATTCTATCAACAAGTATATCAAGATGCAGTTCACCCATACCCGACATAATTGTTTGCCCGGTTTCTTCATCAGTCTTGATCTTAAATGTAGGATCTTCATCAGAAAGCCTATTTAAAGCCATTCCCATTTTATCCTGATCTGCTCTGGTCTTTGGCTCAATTGCTACAGAAATTACGGTATCAGGGAAATTTATGGCTTCAAGAACAATAGGATGTTCTTCATCACACAGTGTATCTCCGGTAGTAGTACCCTTAAGTCCTACAACAGCGGCAATATCACCCGCCATAATAGTTTCTATGTCTTCTTTTTTATTTGCATGCATTCTGACCAAACGTCCGATCCTTTCTTTTGAACCGCTCTTCGAGTTGTACACATACGAAGAGGAGTTAAGAGTCCCTGAATATACACGGACAAAAGTCAGCTTACCGACAAAAGGATCTGAAAGTATTTTAAACGCAATAGCGGAAAAAGGCTGATCATCGGCTGCTTTTCTATCTTCTTCGACTCCGGTTTTTGGATTAGTACCTTTCATAGCAGGGATATCAAGAGGCGAAGGTAAATAGTAAACAACTGCATCTAAAATAGGCTGAACACCTTTGTTTTTAAAAGAGGAACCGCAGAAAACAGGCACTATTTCAGTTTTGATAGTTCCTGTCCTTATCGCTTTTCTTATATCATCTATAGAAACTTCAGATACTTTACCGTCTAAATACTTCTTCATGATATTTTCATCGTATTCGGCACACGTTTCCATAAGTTCTTCTCTGCATTTTTTTGATATTTCCACCAAATCTGCAGGTATTTCTCTTTCTTCAAATTTTGCACCTAACGTCTCATCAAGCCATACGAAGGCTTTCATTTTAACTATATCAACAACACCCACAAAAGTATTTTCTGCTCCAATCGGCACCTGCATAGCTACCGGTTTTGCTCCAAGCTTTTCCTTTATTGAAGCTACCGACATGAAAAAATCCGCGCCTACCTTATCCATTTTGTTTAAGAAAGCAATTCTAGGAATATTATATTTATCTGCCTGCCGCCATACAGTTTCCGACTGCGGTTCAACACCTGAACAAGCATCAAATACTACAATCGCTCCATCAAGCACCCTTAAAGATCTTTCCACTTCGGCAGTGAAATCCACATGACCGGGAGTATCAATAACATTTACACGCTTTTTCATCCAGGAAGTACTGATAGCCGCTGAAGTAATAGTAATTCCTCTTTCTTTTTCCTGAATCATATAATCAGTAGTAGTATTCCCTTCATCAATATCCCCGATTTTATGAATCACGCCCGTATAGTACAATACTCGCTCAGTTGTAGTCGTTTTACCGGCATCTATATGCGCAATGATACCTATATTTCTTGTGTCTGTTAAACTATACTCTCTTGCCATTTAATAAAAGCTCCTTTTAATTACCATCTAAAATGGACAAACGCCTTGTTAGCTTCTGCCATTTTATGAACATCTTCTCTTTTTTTGCAAGCAGCCCCTGTATTTTTAGAAGCATCAGTTATTTCATTAACTAATCTGTCAATCATCGTTTTCTCTGATCTTCCCCTTGCTGCATCCACCAACCACTTTATACCTAAAGCAATTCTTCTGACAGGAGCAACCTCAACAGGAACCTGATACGTAGCGCCGCCAACCCTTCGTGGTTTTACTTCAAGCATCGGTTTAATGTTTTCCATGGCCTGTTTAAAGACTGTCACGCCACTAACATTTGCCTTCTTTCCAACTTCTTCAATCGAAGTGTATACTATGGTCTCAGCTATACTCTTTTTGCCCTTTTTCATTATACTGTTTATCAATTTTTGCACAAGGACTTCATTGAACTTTGGATCCGGTCCTGTTTCTCTTTTACCTACTAGTTTTTTTCTTGGCATTTCTTAGACCCCTCTTAATATTTTCACTATTTAGCCGCGGGCGCTGCTGGTGCAGGTGCTGCTGCCGCTTTCGGCGCTTCACTTTTTCCGGCTTTTACCCCATATTTAGATCTTCCCTGCTTTCTGTTTTCAACTCCAGAAGCATCAAGAGCACCTCTAACAATGTGATATCTGACACCGGGGAGATCTTTAACTCTACCACCCCGAACAAGGACAATTGAGTGTTCATCAAGATTGTGACCAATACCCGGAATATAAGCAATAATCTCATAACCGTTAACAAGCCTTACCTTTGCAACTTTACGGAGCGCTGAATTAGGCTTTTTCGGAGTCGTTGTATAAACCCGAAGACATACTCCTCTCTTCTGGGGACACGAAGACATCTGCATTGACTTTGATTTTTTCTGAACCTTAATTCTCTGACCTTTTATTAACTGAGTAAACGTAAACAAATTACTTCCTCCTTACACATATTTCTTATTTCTCCTAGTATTTATTTTCCCCAAATATTTGAGGACTATTTTAACAAATAAAAAAGGCGGTGAATATACCAGTCCGCCCTTCGCTGGCAATTCGCAGTAAAAACCAGCTAATCCATCTTAATATGGCTCACGGTAAAGGTTAATTTTACAACATTTTTCTATATCTGTCAACACTTATTTACGATAATGGTTTTTCTTCGGTATTCGAAGCACTTTTTACAGCCTCTTCTTCCAGCTTTATTTTCCTGTAAATTAAGGACCCTGTCCCTGCCGGAATAAGCCTTCCTATAATTATGTTTTCCTTTAAGCCTTGTAATGTATCAACTTTTCCTGATGTTGCAGCTTCAGTCAGGACTCTGGTGGTTTCCTGGAAAGATGCCGCAGCAAAGAAAGATTCTGTAGAAAGAGATGCTTTGGTAATACCAAGTAAAATTGGTTTTGCAGTAGCAGGCTTACCTTTTTTCTTAAGAATTTTTTCATTTTCTTCCTTAAAGATATTCCTGTCAATTTCCTGCCCTACTAAAAACTCCGTATCATTAGGTTCTTCAATCCTGACTCTTCTAAGCATTTGCCTAACAATAGTCTCTATATGTTTATCATTTACTTTTACCCCTTGCAAACGATAGACCTCTTGTATCTTTTCAAGAAGATATTCTTGAGTAGCGCTTTCTCCTTTAACTCTTAGAATATCGTGAGGATTAATGGACCCAACCGTAAGAGCATCCCCCGCTAATACTCTTTCACCTTCGCTAATCAAAATATGCTTACCTTGAGGAACAAGATATTCTTTCTCATCACCAAGTTCATGTTTTACTATGATCTTTCTCATCCTCTTCTCAATATCACCTATCTTCACCACTCCATCAATTTCTGTAATTGTAGCATGATCTTTCGGTTTTCTTGCTTCGAATAATTCAGAAACCCGGGGAAGACCGCCGGTTATATCTCCTGACTTGCCAATTTCTCTCGGCATCTTCGCTATAATCATACCTCCATTAACTTCTTCAGAATCAGAAACGAGAATGTGAGCACCCACAGGAAGAGCATACTTTGCAAGTTCTTCGCCTTTTCTTCCAACTATGCGAATATACGGTTGTTTTTTCTCTTCTTTATGAGGAATAACAACACGAGTTAAAAGCTTCGTCGCATTATCAAGCTCTTCTTTAACAGTTACTCCTTCTTCCACATCTACATATTCAATCTTTCCATCCACAGCAGAAAATATTGGAGTATTATAAGGATCCCATGTAGCTATCTTCTGACCCTTTTTTGCAGTATCTCCGTCTTTTACAGAAATTGTAGAACCAAAAGGTATTTCGTAAACCTCTCTTGATTTATCAGCCTCATTAATTACTACAATTTCACCCTGTCTGTTAAGAACCAAATATTCTTTCGCTTTTGTTTCAACTATCTTAAGATTCAAATACTCTACTCTCCCGCCATTTTTCGTAACAATAGCAGATTGTTCGGCAATTTTACTGGCAGTACCTCCGATATGGAATGTACGAAGCGTAAGTTGTGTTCCCGGTTCACCGATAGATTGCGCAGCAATAATACCGGTAGCTTCACCAATTTCAACCATACGCATACATCCCAGACTCCAACCGTAGCATTTCGCACAAACACCGCGTTTCGTCTCGCAGGTTAAAACAGATCTAATTCTTATTTTTTCAATACCTGATTGCTCGATTTTCTCCGCTTTTTCCTCATCAATAACTTCACCCGCTTTTACAAGGGGTTCC
The DNA here is from genome assembly GCA_001778375.1 of Candidatus Firestonebacteria bacterium RIFOXYD2_FULL_39_29. Classification (NCBI taxonomy): domain Bacteria; phylum Candidatus Firestoneibacteriota; species Candidatus Firestonebacteria bacterium RIFOXYD2_FULL_39_29. Next base: position 10,173 of record MFGV01000073.1, on the reverse strand, counting down.
GCAGTTAAAAGATCAACAACATTATCAAGAGCAACACGCCCGACAATCCTGTCTTTTAAAGGTTCCATGATTTCCATGCCTTCTTTAATGGCTCCGATAGTTATGCCCCTGATAGTTTTACAGTCCTCTTCATTTATTATAACATCCTGAGCGACATCAACAAGACGTCTGGTCAAATAACCTGCATCCGAAGTCTTCAAGGCAGTATCAGCAAGACCTTTACGTCCGCCGTGAGTAGAAATAAAGTACTCAAGAACGCTTAGACCTTCCCTGAAGTTAGAAGTAATAGGCTGCTCAATAATTTCGCCTTTTCCTCCCGTAATCTTTTGCTGCGGTCTGGCCATCAAACCTCTCATGGCTGCCAACTGTCTGACCTGCATTATATTACCGCGAGAACCGGATTCAACCATTATATATATCGGATTAAAGCCTTCTCTGTCTTTTTTCATACCATCACGCATATTTTGAGAAACTTTATCTGTTGCATGCATCCAGATATCAATTACTTTGTTATATCTTTCAATATCCGTAATAATACCCTTTCTGTATTGATTCGTAATTTTTTCAACTTCATGTTTCGCATGAGCAATAATCTCTTTCTTTTCCGTAGGAACTACCATATCATCAATGCAAATGGTAAAACCTGACTTTGTAGCATATTCAAAACCAAGATCTTTCAGTCTGTCCAATAATGATACAGTTTCAGCATTACCATATTGTTTAAAACAATCCGTAACCAGATCTGAAAGCTCTCTTTTTGCAAGCTCTTTGTTTAAAAATGCAAATCCTTTAGGCAAACATCTATAAAGAATTATTCTGCCGATTGACGTTACAAGCAAATCAGACGGAATTTCTTTTGCCTCTTCTTTTATCCCAAGCTTTGATTGTGACAGTCTGTAGATATTTAATTTTCTATCCGATTCCTTTTTATCACGAGTCTCCTTTACAGAATCCTTATCGAAATCCGCTTTAGGAACAACAATTACGGCATGTAAATCCACTTGTTTCATATCGTAAGACAGTATCGCCTCCTGAAAACTGGCGAATATCTTACCTTCGCCTTTAGCAGCTGTCTTAAGCTTCGTCATATACGCAATACCCGCAACTATTTCTCTAGCAGGCGATGCAAGAGGAGCTCCGCTGGAAGTCGCAAAAACGTTATTAGAAGAAAGAACGAGAGTCCTGCATTCGGTAATGGCTTCAGGAGAAAGCGGTACATGCACTGCCATTTGATCTCCATCAAAGTCCGCATTAAATGCTGTACAAACAAGCGGATGAACTCTGATAGCAGAACCTTCAATAGGTATTGCCTCAAAACCCTGAATACCCTGTCTGTGAAGGGTCGGAGCACGGTTAAGCATTATTGGATGATCTTTTATAACTTCTTCCAAAATTTCCCAAACTTCAGGTTTAACACTTTCAACCATCTTACGAGCACTTTTTACCGTATGAACATAACCCTTGTCTTCAAGTTTTTTAATTATAAAAGGCTTGAAGAGTTCAAGTAACATTTTTTTAGGAATACCTGCCTGATAAAGTTTGAGTTCAGGACCAACAACAATAACGGAACGTCCCGAATAATCAACACGCTTCCCAAGTAAATTTTGTCTAAAGCGCCCCTGTTTACCCTTCAGCATATCAGAGAGCGATTTTAATGGCTTATTACGGCTTCCTTTTACGGGTGTTCCGCGTCTACCATTATCAAAAAGAGCATCTACACCTTCTTGCAGCATTCTTTTTTCATTATTAATTATAATATCCGGAGCTTTAGCTTCCATCAACCTTTTTAATCTATTATTTCTATTAATGACTCTTCTGTAAAGATCATTTAAATCTGAGGATGCAAAACGACTTCCATCAAGCGGAACCAAAGGCCTTAGATCCGGAGGAATTACCGGAAGCGCATCCAAAACCATCCAATCGGGACGATTTGCAGACTTTCTAAAATTTTCAACAATACGAAGGCGTTTAATAAAATCTTTCTTTTTATTAACTGAATCAGTACCTTTAATATCATCTTTCAATTGCTTAGAAAGCGTATCAAGGTCAATTTCTTTGAGAAGTTCTCTGACTGCTTCAGCTCCAATTTTATATTTAAATGCAGCTGAACCATATTTTGATTTGCACTTTTGAAGATCCTCTTCAGAAAGCAATTGTTTCTTAGGTAAATCAGTAGTCATTGGATCAATAACCACATAGCTTTCATAATAAATTACTCTTTCCAGCTCTTTAGTCGGCATATCAAGCAATATTCCAATTCGAGAGGGGATGGATTTCAGAAACCAGATATGTGTAACAGGACTTGCAAGCTCAATATGTCCCATACGTTCACGTCTGACCTTAGAAGAGGTTACTTGAACTCCGCATCTGTCGCATACAATCTCGCGATACTTTATTCTTTTATATTTACCGCAATAGCATTCCCAGTCCTTCGTCGGACCAAAAATCTTTTCATCAAAGAGTCCGTCTTTTTCAGGCCTGAAAGTCCTGTAATTAATGGTCTCAGGTTTTTTCACCTCACCATGCGACCATTTTCTTATTGTTTCAGGAGAAGCCAGTTTAACCAAGATAGAATTAAAATCCAGCCTCTTTTCAACTTCTGCTTCAATTAGCTTTGCGTTTTTTATAACTTCTCTAACTCTCGCCACTTGCAACGCTCCTTAGTTAATAGATTGCCGTAACTAACGGCTCTCAGTTACTTTTTGGATTTTTTTTCTTTCTTTTTTGGTTCTGTTTTTTCTACTTCATCAATAAAGGTCTTTTCCGCCAGCCCAATCTCAGGTTCCTTGGCGTTTAATTCTCTTAAAATACCCTTTGCACTTAAATCTTTAATATTCGGGTCTTTTACAAGATTAACATCAAGCCCTAAGCCCTGCAATTCTTTTACTAGAACATTGAACGACTCCGGTAAACCTGGCTCCGGTGTATTTCTACCTTTTACTATGGCTTCATACATTTTGGTACGCCCGTTTACATCATCACTTTTTACAGTCAGTATCTCCTGAAGGATATTCGCGGCTCCGTACGCTTCAAGCGCCCAAACTTCCATTTCCCCGAATCTCTGACCGCCGAACTGCGCTTTACCTCCGAGAGGCTGCTGGGTAATTAGAGAATAGGGTCCTGTTGATCTTGCATGAACCTTATCATCAACCAAGTGAGAAAGCTTCATTATATACATATTGCCAACTGTTACTTCAGAATCAAATTTTTCTCCGTTTACTCCGTCATAAAGCACTGACTTTCCGCTTATCGGCAAACCAGCTTCTTTAAGAGCACCTTTAACTTCAAGTTCGGTTGCTCCGTCAAACACAGGAGTAGCAACGTAATAACCCATAACTCTTGCTGCCCAGCCAAGATGTGCTTCAAGCACCTGCCCTACATTCATACGTCCCGGAACACCCAGAGGATTTAGAACTATATCCACCGGCCTACCATCAGGCATGTAAGGCATATCTTCCTGAGGAACTATCTTTGCAATAACACCTTTATTTCCATGACGACCGGCCATCTTATCGCCAACTTCTATCTTTCTCTTAGTAGCAAGATAGACCTTTACCAGTTTTATCACTCCGGCCGGAAGATTGTCCCCTTCAGCAAGATTGTCAATCTCACGGTTTTTTCTGTACTCTATTTCTTCAAGTCGTATTTTAGCTTTTTCTTTTTCTATTTTTATCTTTTCATCAGCTTCTCTTTTATCTTTAAAATTCTTCTTTATCAGATTTATTTCCATATCTTTTTCAATATTTACTTCTTCAATCAGCTTTTCATAATCATTATCCACTCTCTTTCTTATCTCTTTTTCTTTAGCTTTTGTTGCAGACTCTTTTCTTGAAAACACCTTTATATCAACAACAATACCTGCAGCGCCGGGAGGAACTTTCAAAGACGCATTTTTGACGTCCTTTGCTTTTTCTCCAAAAATAGCTCTGAGTAACTTTTCTTCAGGAGTACTTTCTGATTCTCCCTTCGGAGTAACCTTCCCGACAAGTATATCCCCGGGATTGACCTCTGCACCAATCCTTACGATCCCGGAATCATCAAGATTACAGAGAGCTTCATCACTTACATTTGGAATATCCCTGGTAATTTCTTCTTCCCCAAGCTTTGTATCCCTTGCTTCTATTGAAAATTCTTCAACATGAATAGAAGAAAATTTATCATCTTTTAGAAGGTTCTCATTTACCACCATCGCATCTTCAAAATTATAACCGCGCCACGGCATTAAGGCCACCATAACATTTTGTCCTAACGCAAGTTCACCTCTTTCCGTACAAGGTCCATCAGCTATAACCTGACCTTTTGCCAGTTTTTGACCTTTACGAACAATAGGACGCTGGTTAATATATGTATCCTGGTTAGACCTCTTATATTTTATTAAAGTATAGACATCTAACTTCCCGGAATCATTATATATCTCCACCCTATTAGCATCAACATATTCAACCACTCCTGCATTCTTAGCTATAACCATAACTTCGGAATCATAGGCAACTTTATATTCAATACCGGTACCTATGATAGGAGCTTCTGAATTGACAAGCGGAACAGACTGACGCTGCATGTTTGATCCCATAAGAGCTCGGTTAGCATCATCATGCTCTAAAAAAGGAATCAATGCAGTGGAAATGGATACCAATTGCATCGGAGAAACATCCATATAATCAATTTTCTCCACAGAAACCAGAGGAAAATCACCTTTATTCCTGGCAACCAACATTTTTTCAACAAGCCTTCCTTTTTCATCAATAGGAGCATTTGCTTGAGCTATAGTAAATGCATCTTCTTCATCCGCTGCAAGGAAATCTATTTTATCGGTTACAACTCCGTTTTTCACTTCTCTGTAAGGAGTCTCGATAAAACCAAGATCATTAATTTTAGCAAAAGCAGACAATGAAGATATTAAACCGATATTTGGACCTTCAGGTGTTTCTATCGGACACATTCTTCCGTAATGAGTATAGTGAACATCTCTAACTTCAAAACCGGCTCTATCCCTGTCTAGTCCCCCCGGGCCCAGAGCAGACAATCTTCTCTTATGTGTCAGTTCAGCAAGAGGATTCGTCTGATCCATAAACTGAGAAAGCTGATTTGTACCAAAGAATTCGCGTAATGCCGCAAAAATTGGTTTTGTATTTACGATATCAGTAGGCATTGCAACTTCCGTATCAACCATTGACATTTTCTCTCTGATGAACCTTTCCATGCGCACCAATCCAATCCTGAATTGATTCTCCACAAGCTCGCCAACGGCTCTAACCCTTCTATTACCAAAGTGATCGATATCGTCTTTTTCACCGGAGCCATTACTTAATTTTAGCAGATATTTAAGTGTTCTGAAAATATCTTCATTTTTCAGAACTCTGACATCCAAAGCAAATTGTTTTTCCTTGTCGGGATACAGCTTTTTATTTATCTTATATCTGCCGACTTTTCCCAGATCATATCTCCTAGAATTAAAGAACATATTGTCAAAAAATACTTTTGCTGTTTCAAGAGTAACCGGCTGCCCGGGACGCATCTTTTTATATATTTCCATAATTGCGTCTTCTTTTGTAGGGTTAACATTATCCTTAACAATCGTCGGAATAAGGTTTATTTTATCTTCTATATCTGAAGGGACAACTATCTCAACTTTCTTAACTTCATTCTCAACCAGACTATCATAAAGATCACTATCAATTGTTCTTCCGGCTAAGACCGACCCTCCTTTAGAGAGAACAATGTTCTTTGCAAGCTTCATATTTATTACTTTTTCACGTTCTTTTACATTAACTTCTACGGAATTGTAGAACAACTTAATAATCTCTTCGTTTGTATCATAACCCAGGGCGCGAAGCATTATCGTAGCAAAAAACTTTCTTTTTTTATCAATTCTTGCATAAAGAATCTCATTGGTGTCAAATTCAAATTCGAGCCAGGAACCCCTATAGGGAACGACCTTTGCCGTATATATTTTTCCAAAAGGAGAAAATAGTTTATCTTCCAGTTCATCAAAAGAAACACCCGGAGATCTGTGAAGCTGAGAGACAATAACCCTCTCGGCACCGTTAATTATAAAAGTACCATTCTCCGTCATTAGAGGAATTTCGCATACATAAATTTCCTGCTCTTTAATCTCCTTTACTTTTTTAGAAGGATTTTCCAAGTCAGTAACTATCATTCTTACGGTAAATTTTAACGGAACGCTGTAAGACATCTCTCTTTCTTTACACTCCGTCACGGAAAACTTTGGTTGTCCCAGAGTATAGTTTACAAATTCAAGAGTGATGTTCCCCTTCATGGAAACAATAGGAAATATTTCATTTAAAACACCCTGCAATCCAAAGTTTTTTCTCTTATCCGGAGCGATCTCTTTTTGTAAAAAACCAAAATAAGACGTCTTCTGAACTTCAATTAAGTTGGGTAATTCCTGTATTTTAGGAAGTTTGGAGAAATCTTTCCTTTTACGCTTCCCTAATTTATCAAAATCTTCCATTTTCCCTCCGGGAAAGTAAATCCCGTTTCCGCATTCATTACGTGAAACGGGGGTCTTCACGACTTTTACTTCCTATAATTTCATAAATTTGCAGGGGCCTGATTAACAGACCCCTGCAAAAAAATATTACTTAATCTCGATAGTTGCTCCACTTCCTTCAAACTTTGCTTTCATCTTATCTGCTTCATCCTTCGAAAGCCCTTCCTTAACGGCTTTAGGTGCTCCATCAACCAAGTCCTTTGCTTCTTTAAGTCCAAGTCCGGTAATTTCTCTTACTACTTTTATAACCGGAATTTTGCTCGCGCCTGCCGCAGTAAGCATCACAGTGAAAGAAGATTGCGCTTCCGCTGCTGCAGCCGGAGCTGCTCCGCCGGCCGCTGCCGCTGCTACCGGTGCCGCCGCTGAAACACCAAACCTGTCTTCCATGCTTTTAATGAGCTCGGTAAGCTCAAGCACTGACATTTTCGATACACCTTCCAAAATTTCTTCTTTTGTTAAATTTGCCATACTATCCTCCTGTCTAAATTTCTTTTTTATTGCGAAGGCGGTTTTTAAAACCACCAGCATAAGCCGTTGATAAAAAACCGCGTATTATAATAATCTCCTCTCGCAAGAGGATTCCAAAGGAGGATACTCCTTTGGCTTGGGCTTAACCCAAGACTACGTCCGTGAGGACGTAGAGTTTCATTTCGCAGTTTCTTTCTGCTTTTTTATCGCGTCAAGCGTGCCAACCAGTTTCTGAACGTTAGCATTCAACACAAACACGAGTTTATAAAGAGGCGCTTTCAATCCGCCTGCAACCTGACCCAAAAGGATATCACGTGACGGAATATCCGCAACTATTGTAACCTCTGCCGGACCGACACCTTTACCTTCTACAACACCAGCCCTTACTTTTAAATTTTGATGGGCTTTAAAAAAATCTCTTACCAGCTTCGCTGCAATAACAGGATCATCATTGCTTAGTACTACCCCTGTCGGACCGTCTATGAACTTATGAAGATCCTCAAGTTTAACTTCTTTCAGGGCTCTGAGGATAATGTTATTTTTTATAACTTTATATTCCAGACCGGCTTTCGAAACCTTTTTCCTGAAATCAGTAGTATCTTCAACTGTCAAGCCGGTAAAGTTCGTAAAAACTATACCCTTCGCTTTTGTAAATTTTGCAGCGAGAGCTTTTACTTCTTCGGCCTTTATTAATTGTGCTTTGCTCATCTCTGCCCCCTTATACGCTTAAGTACGGCTTAGTATCAATGTTAACAGCCGGACTCATCGTAGAATGTAGAACCACTTTCTGAACGAAAACGCCTTTAACGCCCTGCGGTCTTACCTTGATCACCGCTTCCATCAGCGTATTGGCATTGTCCAGAAGCTTCTGGGCATCAAATGAAGCTTTACCTATAATTGAATGAACAACACCGCCAACATCAGATTTAAATTCAATTCTTCCGGTTTTGGCTTCCTTCACGCTTCTGGCAAGGTCATTTGTAACCGTGCCGGATTTCGGATTTGGCATCAGCCCTGACGGACCAAGAACCTTCCCGAGTTTACCTATATCTCTCATCATGTCGGGAGTCGCGATAACCACATCAAAATCCCTCCAACCACCCATGACTTTTTCAACCATATCTTCCGCACCTACAAAATCTGCTTTGGCTTCAAGAGCTTCTTTTTCTTTTTCACCTTTCGCAAACACAAGCACCTTTGGTATCTTTCCGGTGCCATGCGGCAGAACTACGCTGCTTCTGACTGCCTGGTTCGACTGCTTTACATCAACTCCAAGTTTAATTGTGAGCAAAACCGATTCGTCGAATTTCGCTTTCGCAAGATCCTTAACCAGGTTAACCGCGTCAGAGAGGGCGTATTTTTTGGAAGCATCAACTTTCTTTGCTAACTCTTTTATTCTTTTTCCCATTTCTCCCCCTACTCTGTCACTTCTATGCCCATGTTCCTGGCAGTACCTTCAACCATTCTCATAGCTGATTCCAGCTTTGTGGTATTAAGGTCTTCCATTTTCATGGCAGCAATTTCTTTTACCTGTGCTTTGGTTATCTTCCCGACTTTTGTTTTGTTTGGCTGTCCGGAACCCTTCGCAAGACCAATTGCTTTCTTAATAAGCACAGAAGCAGGAGGTGTCTTCATTATGAAAGTGAAGCTCCTGTCCGCATACACAGTAATAACTACCGGTATGATGAGTCCTTCATGTTTAGGTTCCGAAGTCTTGGCATTGAACTGCTTGCAGAAGTCCATTATATTTACACCGTGTTGACCCAGTGCCGGACCTACAGGCGGAGCAGGATTTGCTTTCCCTGCTGTGACCTGCAACTTAACTAACGCTGCAACTTTTTTTGGCGGCATAAAAACTCCTTAATCTTTTTACTTCCCCCTTGAAGCGATGCGCGGTATACAGGGGAAAAATACCCACGCCGTGCGTAACAGTCTGAAAAACAAATTCGAAACTCAAAAAAACCCTAAAAAGCAAAATCCAAAAAAAAACTTAAATTCCTTTTTCTAATTCGACTTACCTTAATTTCATATATATTGTCGTCCGCCGGTCTTTTTGGAGGATCGAGTTTAGAATTTCGAATTTGTTTTTACTATTGTTTCTCTATATATATGAACTCTATTTCAACAAGCGTCGGACGGTTAAAAACCGAGACCATCACTTTGGCTTTCATCCTTTCCGGATAGATCTCCTCAATTACACCTGAGAAATTAGTAAACGGCCCGTCTGTTACTCTGACTAACTGACCTTTTTCGTACTCAACAACATGCTTTGGTATCGGAATATCACCTTTTATTTGCCCCATAATGGTTGCAATCTGTTCTTCATTTAGCGCTAAAGGTTTTGTTCCTGCTCTTACAAAACCGGTAACTTTTGGAGTATTTCTTACAATAGTCCAGGTATCATCATTCATGTCCATCTCAACAAGAATATAGCCAGGATAAAATTTCTTTGATACTGTCTTTTTCTTCCCGCCTTTTACTTCAATAACATCCTCTTTTGGAATCAAGACCTGAGTAATGCTTTCAGTCATAGCATTAGTCTTAGCCCTATATTCAAGGTTAGCTTTTACTTTTTCTTCACAACCTGAATAAGTTGTGATTATATACCATTTTTTGTCCATGTCTATATACCCACTATGATTAACTCAAGTACTTTGCTTATTAATAAATCCGCTATTCCGGTAAACGCGGAAAGAATTGCTACAACGGATAAAACCACCACCGTTGAGCCAATAATTTCCTCACGTCCCGGCCAGGAAACCTTGGTCATTTCAACCCTGACTTCCTTTATAAAATCATTAATTTTCTTAAACATAGCTCTCCTTTTAAAGCAGGCCTGGCAGGATTTGAACCTACAACCCGCGGTTTTGGAGACCGCCGCTCTAGCCAGTTGGAGCTACAGGCCTATCATGCCTACGCGAATTTTTAAGCCTTTGTTTCTTTGTGAATGGTATGCTTTTTGCACCACTTACAATATTTATTCATTGCTAATTTATCCGGATTTTTCTTTTTATTTTTTGCCGTCGCATAATTTTTCCTCTTGCAATCCGGGCAGACTAATAGTACTGTTTCCAACATAGTTTTATCCTTATCTTTAAGTTTAAATTTACTCTAAGATCTCAGAAACGACGCCTGCACCTACGGTGTGACCGCCCTCTCTGATAGCAAACCTTAATTCTTTTTCCATGGCT
>MFGV01000072.1 GCA_001778375.1 Candidatus Firestonebacteria bacterium RIFOXYD2_FULL_39_29 | reverse complement strand
ATCAAGCCTATATATTGTGGCCGTGAAGCTAAAAATTGAATTGCGACACAGTCTGTATTAGTAATTGTTTAGTGCTTAGAATTTAAATCTTAGTTATTGGATTTACGCTGGCATTAATGGAATCATTTACAGGAAAAGCAGAAATATTTCGATAAAAATATATCTTATGAAAAAAGGAAGCTGATATGTCCGAACTCAGATGGAATCCGATGCTTGATGAGTGGGTGATAACGGCGACGCACAGGCAGGATCGCACTTTTTTTCCGCCTAAGGATTTCTGCCCGATTTGTCCGACAAAAAAAGGAAAGTTCCCTACGGAAATACCTGCGGAAACCTATGAAATAGCAGTGTTTGAAAATAAATTTCCTTCGCTTCAAAAAACAGCTCCGGTACCATCACTGGAGGATGATAAGCTTTTTAAGGTAAAGAAAGCACAGGGTATCTGTGAAGTCGTGGTTTATACAAAAAAACATAGTACTACGCTGGCAGAACAGCCGTTGGATGAGATCTATAAACTTATTAAGGTTTGGAAAGACAGGTATAAAGAATTAGGCGAGAGGAAGTTTATCAAGTATGTCTATATTTTTGAGAACAAGGGTGAGATTATAGGTGTGACGCTCCCCCATCCGCACGGGCAGATCTATGCCTTCCCTTTTATTCCTCCAAAAATAGAAACGGAACTAAAAGCTGCTAAAAGATATTATAATAAAAATAAGAAATGCTTGTACTGCGATATATTGAAAAAAGAAAGAAAATTTAAAAAGAGGATAGTCAGTGAGAACAAAGGTTTTATAGCTTTCATTCCTTTTTATGCAAAGTACCCGTATGAAGTTCATATAATGTCAAAAAAGCATAAGTCTTCTTTACTTGATTTCTCAGAAAGTGACATTAAAAATCTCTCAGAAATTTTAAAAACCATACTGGTAAAATATGATAAGCTTTTTAACTTTTCCTTTCCATATATAATGCTCATGCACCAGGCTCCTACGGACGGCAAACCGCATAAAGAAACACACTGGCATATCGAGTTCTACCCGCCTTATAGGACTGAAAAGAAAGTAAAATATCTTGCAGGATGTGAAGCCGGAGCGGGTTCTTTTATTAATGATACGCTTGCCGAAGAAAAAGCCGCGGAATTGAGAAAGATTAAAGCGTAAAAGAATTGACGATTTACGAATGACGAATGACGATTTATTGTGGGCAGAAAAAGCTCTGCCGATATTTATGAAAAGCAGCAGAAGGAAACAGAAGGAAGCAGAAGAAGCAATGAAAGAAAAAGAAGGAAGTAAAAAGTGCAAGAGAGAATTGACGTATTAGAGAAAAAACACAAAGAGTTGTTTGCTGATGGCGGGAAGCCGGTTATTATTGCAGGGCCGGGGCGGGTAAATATTATAGGGGAACACGTTGATTACGCAGGTGGTTTTGTCCTTCCTTCAGCTGTAGACCGGGAAATACTCCTTGCTGCAACTCTCAGAAAAGACAATAAACTCAAACTCTTCTCTCTTGATTATAACGATGGGTTCGAAGTGGATCTTGGTAATCTTGTCTTTAATAGCGAAAAGCGCTGGGCAAATTATATTATGGGTGTATTTTTCGTATGCAAGGAAGCGGGTTATAAATTTAACGGAGCTAATATAGTTTTTAGCGGAAACATACCGCAAGGCGGAGGGATGAGCTCCTCTGCTGCGCTTGAAGTTGCCGTCTGTTATGCTCTCAGGTTGTTAAATGGTCTGACGTTTTCTGATATTGAGCTTGTTAAAATTTGCCAGAAGGCTGAGAATAGATTTGTCGGGGTGATGTGCGGGATTATGGATCAATTTGCTTCCGCGATGAGCAAGGCGGGAAATTTACTTTTGATAGACTGCCGTAATTTGGATTACAAACTGATACCCGCTGATTTTACGGGGATTAAAATAGTTCTCGCAGATACAAAAAAAGAAAGAACATTGGCCGGTTCAGAGTACAACCTGAGGCGCGAACAGGTCACAAAGGCCGCGGAACTCCTCGGCAAGCCTTTGCGTGATATTTCAATAGCTGAATTCGAAGCAAATAAAAATAAGTTGGACCCTTTGCTCCAAAAAAGAGCCAGGCATGTAGTTTGTGAAATTGACAGGACTATGAAAGCTGTGGAAGCCCTTAAGAAAAACGATATGACAACCCTCGGAAAGTTGCTTTATGCAACACATGAAAGCCTAAAGACGGACTATGAGGTTTCCTGCAAAGAGCTTGATATTATGGTGGAGATTGCCTCAGGAGTAAAAGGTGTCCTTGGTTCCAGAGTTATGGGCGGTGGTTTTGGCGGCTGTACAATAACGCTTGTAAAAGAAGCCAACGTTGATGAGCTTAAAGAAAAAATTCTTAAAGAATATCCGGAAAAATCCGGAAAACAGACCGAAGTGTGGGTGTGTAATCTGGCAGATGGAGTGAGAAGAATTTACAATTGACGAATTACGATTGACGATTGAAGGTAGACAGGAGAAGCTCTGCCAAATATTTTAAATTACAATAAATTTAGAATTTTATAAATATGGCGGAGTTTTTACCGCATTCATAAAATTGTCAGTCGTAAATCGTGAATTGTCAATGCTCTAAAAAGGGTTCTATGGAAGCTTTCAGAAAAAAAGGCCTATGGCTCAAGGGGAATTTACACCTGCATTCTACTTTGTCGGATGGGTTGAAATCTCCGGAAGAGCTTTTTAAACTCTATAAAGCAGCCGGCTATGATTTTCTTTCTTTGACGGATCACTGGAAATTATATCCCGCAGGAGAAGAAAAAGGATTGCTTTTAATACCCGGTTCGGAGTTAAATTCAAAGGGTAGCAGCCATCATGTGGTCGGGTTAAAGTTAAAAGATATTCCCGAGGTAAGAGAAGGTGCGCCGGTCTACCGGTATCTTATAGATAATTCAGAATTTGCAATACTTGCCCATCCGAACTGGTCCATTCTTGATATTAACGAAGTGTCCACGCTTAAAGAGATGCATGCTTTAGAGGTTTATAATACAGGGTGCGAAATGGAGATATGCAAAGGTTACTCTGAGTACTTCTGGGATGCGGCACTGGAAAGAGGTATCCGGATATTTGCGGTAGCGTCTGATGATGCGCACGAACGGATTTACGATTACTGTAAAGCTTTTGTTATGGTTAAAGCAAAAGATAAAACCGAAAGTTCTATTATACAAGCACTAAAAGCCGGAGAGTTTTATTCTTCTAACGGTCCTTTGTTTGAAGACATTTCTTTAGAGAGCGGGACAATAACCGTAAAAAGTGCTCTGCCTTGCCGGGAAATAAGATTTATTGCAAAAGGTCAGCGGGGGAAGCAGGAAGCAACGCGAGATAATAAGGGAATAACTGAAGCTGTTTATAAACCGGAAACAAAAATTGCTTATTGCAGGATAGAGCTTGTCGATATGACCGGTAATAAAGCCTGGTCTAATCCGATCTGGTTCATGTGAAGTCAAGTACGAAGTACGAGGTACAAAGTACAATATGATGAGGATTATAGTTAGCTCCATATATTGTCCTTTGTCATTCGTAATTTGTAATTTAAGCTAAACGAAGATGTATTAGTCGAGAAGAAAATACAAATAAAGGAAAAATATGAAAAGTTTGAAGGGAAGTTATGATCTTGTTGTTGTAGGCGGTGGGCCGGGCGGTTTTTCTGCCGCGATTGCCGCGGCAAAGAGAGGCATATCGGTTTTGCTGGTGGAGCGTTACGGGTTCTTGGGCGGTATGGCAACCTCCGGGTTGGTAAATCCTTTTATGCCTTATAAATTGAACGGAAAAAACCTGACAAGTGAAGTGTTCAACGACCTTATAGACAGACTTGAAAAAGAGAATGCTTTAAGCGAACGGCAGATGGAATTTGATGATGAGAAGATGAAAACAGTGCTGGATGAAATGCTGAAAGATGCCGGTTGTGATGTTCTGCTTCATTCCTATTTTACCGGGTGCGAAGTTTCAAAAGGTATCATCAAATCTGTAACAGTAGTCAATAAATCCGGTAAGGTCAAAATTAAAGGAAAAGTATTTGTTGATTCAACAGGGGATGGGGATCTTTCTGCTGCCGCCGGTGCAAAGATAGAAATAGGAAGACCTGAAGATAGTTTGTGCCAGCCAATGACTTTGTGTTTTAGGATTGGAGGCGTTAAACAAAATTTGCCCGGTCCGGTGCTTGGCAAACAATTAAATGAAATACTATTTAATGCAAAGAAAAATGGTGAAGTGGAACAACCACGGGAAAATGTCCTCTTTTTTGACACCTTGATTCCCGGATGTTATCATTTTAACACTACAAGAGTAGTTAAAAAAAGCGGCGTAAACGGTCTGGAACTTTCGGAAGCCGAAATTGAAGGCAGACGGCAGGTAAAAGAACTCTTTAATCTGTTTAGGCAGAAATCCCCGTATTTTAAAAATTCTTATCTGATGAAAGTAGCCTGCCAGATAGGGATAAGAGAAACCAGAAGAGTAATGGGAAGTTATGTTATTAATGAAAGGGATATCGTTGACGGGAGTAAGTTCGAGGACGGTATAGCAAGAAGTGATTACCCCGTTGATATTCATAATCCCGCGGGGAGCGGAACAATAATAAAACGGGTAAAAGCAGGAACTTATTATGAGGTGCCTTTCAGGTGCTTAATTCCTAAAGGTTTTAAAAATATCCTCGTTGGCTCCCGCTGTATCAGTTCCACTCATGCTGCGCATTCCTCCCTTAGGGTTATGCCCGTAGTCAGCGGGATAGGAGAGGCCTGTGGAATAGCCGCTGCAATGGCAATAAAAGACAATATCCTGCCTTACAAAGTAGACGGTAAAAAGGTAAAAGAAAAAATCTTTAAATAACAAGTACGAAGTTTTAAATTAAGGTGGTATTATTTTTCAACCAGCTTTATTTGAAAGTATACAACTAGTTGACAACTTTGCAAGTATTAGTATGTGTAAAGTTGTATACTTTAAGCTTGGCAGTCTGGAAATATATTTAAGTTGATTTTACAAGTGTCATCAAGTCCAGGATTTGCATAGCGGTAAAAGTTTTCCTTGAGATAATGTCTTCTATATTGTATATTTAGGTATGTTTAAATTATTTGCTACACTTATAATTATGATACCCTTGAAACTCTATTTTCGCGGGAAAGCAAAGGGTTTAGAGAATATTCCAAAGAAGGGGTCTTGCCTCATTCTGTCCAATCACGTAAGCCATCTTGATCCGCCTTTTATCGGAGTGGTAGCGTATTTTCGAAAAAAAACAAAATTTATGGCCAGGGACACCCTCTTTAATAATTTCTTTCTTCGGTTTTTCCTTAATCATGTCGGAGCGATTCCGTTAAATAGGGGAACGGGGTACCGCGGAGGGTTTGAAAAAGCTCTGGAAGCGTTGAAAAAATATGATCTGGCTCTTGTGGCATTCCCGGAAGGGACAAGAAGTGAGGATGGCAAGTTAAAACAGGGAAAACCCGGGATTGGATTGTTTGTACTTCAGGCAAATGTACCCATAGTCCCTTGTCATATAACGGGTGCGTACGAGGCGTTTCCTAAAAACAGTAAGTTTCCGAAACCCGGACATATAACTTTTACATTTGGTAAACCTTTCAATATCCCTCCTGTTATAGGGAGAGAGCCGGAGAAAGAGGACTATAAAAGAGTTGCCGATGAAGTAATGAGAAAGATAGCCGAACTTGGCGGTGTTGAAGCACCAATAAGTGCAAGTTGAACGGCAGTGAAATCCGCCAACGCTTTGTGGCGGATACAAATGACAAAGTATCCGCCATTAGTCTATCCTAATGACGAGATCTCTCCAAAGAGATTCTTTGGAGGAAAAAGGACAATTTAATGAAAGTTATCTTAGCTGAACATGCAGGTTTTTGTTTTGGAGTGAAGAGAGCTATTAATATGACTTCCGAAACTGCGATGAAAGTAAAGCAGCAGATTTATACATATGGTCCTATTATTCATAACCCTCAAGTTGTTGCAAAATTTAAAAAAGAAGGGGTTCATCCTGTCAATAATATTAAGAAAGTAAAAAAAGGAAATTCCATTATTATTCGTACTCACGGGGTGTCTCCGGAAAAAGAAAAAGAATTTTTAAAAAAATCCTTGAAAGTAACGGATGCGACCTGTCCTTTTGTAAAGAAAGCGCAGAAACTGGCGGCAAAGCTTGCAGGTGAGGGTTATAATGTCGTTATTCTCGGAGAAGCTCATCATCCCGAAGTAAAAGGGATACTTGGCTATACAAATAATAGGGCTGTCGTCGTTGGAAACCCTAAAGAAGTAAGGAAAATAAAGAAATGCTCAAAGCTGGGTGTGGTAGTTCAAACGACACAGTCAATGCAAAATTTTCTTGATACTGTTTTTGCGCTTCGTGATAAATCACCGGAAATCAGAGTTTTTAATACCATTTGCGATGCCACAAGAAAGCGTCAGGATTCCGCCTTGAAGTTGGCAAATAAAGTTGATATAATGATTGTTGTTGGGGGTAAAAACAGCGCAAACACAAAGCATTTGGCTGAACTCTGCAGGGAAAAGAGAGTCCCCACTTATCATATAGAAGGTGCTCTTGAAATAAAAAAGAGCTGGTTTAAGGGAAAAAAGCTTGCAGGAGTTACTGCGGGAGCTTCGACCCCTGATTGGATAATAAAAAGCGTGATTAAAACTATAACTGCACCGGATTACCGTAAGAACCAGAGTAAGCCCGGGCAAAATAATAAATCCTAACATGAATAAAACACGATGGTTGTTGGGTGAGGAGTCATTATGGTTGAAGAAATTGCTAACAATGAAAAGAATGGAGGGAACAGCGAAGAGTTAGACATGGGAGCGCTCATGGCCGAGGAGTTTGGCGGCCTTGAAGAAGGAAAATTAATAAAAGCCAGAGTAATTAAAGTAGGAAAAGAAAGTATTTTCGTAGATGTAGGTTACAAATCCGACGGCATGATTGCCATCAAAGAATTTACCGACCAGCACGGCAAAGTCACAGTAAAAGAAGGCGATACTATTGAGGTTTTCCTGGATAGAATAGAAAACTCGCAAGGCTTTCTTATCCTTTCAAAAATAAAAGCAGACCGGTTGAAAAACCTTGATGGTCTTGAAGATATTTATAAAAACAAAGATGTGATAGAAGGTAAAATTTTACGTCCTATTAAGGGCGGTTTTATTATTGATATCGGAGTAGAAGTATTTCTTCCTAATTCTCAGTTTCAGGCTAATGACGTCGGGGGAGTTGAAAACGCGGTAAATAAAATAATACCCGTAAAGATAATAAAATATGGAAAGAAGAAAGGGGAAATTATTGTTTCCCATAAAGTGGCGGTTTTAGACCAGAGTAGAAAGCAGAGAAAAGAGCTCTGGGATACGGTGCAGGAAGGTGATATTAAAAAAGGCCTTGTGAAGTCGATTACCTCTTATGGAGCATTCATAGATATTGGAGGAGTTACAGGGTTGCTTCATATTTCCGATATGTCATGGGGAAAGGTAGCTCATCCTGCTGAAGTTCTGGCTATTGAATCCGAAATTGAAGTAAAAATTATAAAAGTTGACAAAGAAAAGAAAAGAATTTCTCTCGGCTTAAAGCAGCTGAAAGATGATCCCTGGATGAAGATAGAGGAAAAATGCTCGATAGGGTCTGTTATTAATGGCAAAATTGTAAACATCGTTGACTACGGAGCATTTATAAAAATAGATGAAAATATTGAAGGTTTGCTCCATGTTTCGGATATGTCCTGGACAAAAAGAGTGAAAAACCCTGCGGAGCTTTTGGCAATCGGGGAAGCTATTAAGGTAAAGGTTTTGAACATTGACAAGAATAACAGAAAAATACTCTTTGGTTTGAAACAATTAGAGCGTGATCCGTTTGAGGCTATTGAACAAAAATATCAGCCTAACATCAGGGTAACCGGTGTCGTAACGGGTTACTCCGGTTCAAAAGTATATTTGGAGTTTGAGAATGGAATAGAAGGTGTGTTGAATAAAAAAGACCTCTCCTGGACCAAAAAGTTCCCTACTTTAAAAGGTGTTTTTAGAAAAGGAGAAAAAGTTGAGTCTTTAGTCTTAAATATTGACAAAGTTAACAGGAAGGTCAATCTTGGTTTAAAACAATTTACAAATGACCCCTGGATTGCCGAGATACCGGAAAAATACAAAGTAGGGACTGTTGTTAAAGGCAAGGTTACCAAGGTGGCGAGTTTTGGATTACTTGTAGAGTTGGAAGAAGATCTTGAGGCCTTTATTCATATATCGGAAATTTCCGATGAACCGATACAGAAGCTGGAAGATACCGTAAAACCGGGTGAAATCAAGGAAGCAAAGGTTATAAAACTTGACAATGAATCCAGAAAAATATCGTTAAGTATTAAACACCTTCACAGTGAAATGAAGGCTGAAGAGCTTAAAAAATACAGCGATAATACCGGTGGAAAAGGAACCTTTGGCGATATAATGAACCAAGGGGATGATTCAGGGAGTGTAGAAGAATCCACGGACGGGGGGCAGGGTAATTAAATGTTTAAAAATAGAATATTAAGAAATGTTCTGATAGTAATCGGGGTGATTATTGTTTTAAATATTCTTTATCTTTTGTTCTCAGGCGGTATTTCGCGAAGAAGCTCCGGAAAAGTCAATATGAATATATTGGCGGGCGGAAAAGTCGGAGTGATAAATATTTACGGAGCGCTTTATAATTCAAAACAAGTTTGTGAAACTCTTCGAAAATTCAGAAATGATTCTTCTATTAAAGCTATCGTGCTGCGTATTGATTCTCCGGGAGGAGGCGTTGCTGTCTGCCAGGAGATTAACCGTGAAATTTATGAGGCAAAAAAAAATAATAAAATTCTTGTGGCATCTTTCGGAAGTATTGCGGCATCAGGCGGTTATTATATAGGCTGTGCCACAGATACTGTGTTTTCAAATCCCGGAACTTTGACAGGTTCAATCGGTGTAATTATCAGTTATTTTAATTTTGAAGAACTGTTTAAAAAAATCGGACTAAGCCAGGTTGTGATAAAAAGCGGGAAGTTTAAAGATATGGCATCCATGTCAAGAAAGATGACTTCTGAAGAAGAAGAGCTTTTACAGGGAGTTATTGATAATGTATATACCCAGTTTGTAGATACAATAGTGGATAACCGGTCTGACAAGCTGAAAGAGATTATTAAATTGAAGGGTATTAAAGAACCTACCACAGAGGAGATTAGAGCGTCTGTGACTTCAATAGCTGATGGTAGAATATTTTCCGGGAAACAGGCTCTGGAATACGGTTTAGTGGATAAAATGGGTACTTTTGAAGACGCCGTATTATTTGCTGCGGATGCAGCAGGTATAAAAGGAGATCCTGCTCTGGTTTATGAAAAGAAGAAAATAAATTTCTTTGAGCTCTTGTCCGGAAGTGAAGAAACGGACAGCATGCTGAATAAGTTTTTCTTTAAGGGAATGTGCTACCTTTATGGGGAGTAATTAAAAAAACAAATTCTAAATTCGAAAGAATGAGGATTATTAATTAAATACAATGAGTTTAGAAATTTTTAGAGTTTCGAGTTTAGAGTTTCGAATTTGTTTTTATTAGCGGTTTATGGAGAGCGTATGCCCCTTTATGAGTTTGCCTGCGAAAAGTGCAAGAAAGAATTTGAAGAACTCCTTTACAATTATGACAGTTCAAAAGTAATTTGTCCCGGATGCGGAAGTAAAAAAATAGCGAGAAAACTCTCCGCATTTGGTGTAAAATCTGGCGGTACGAAAGGGAGTCTCGAACAGAATTGCGCTTACCGCAAAACCTGTACAAAACCCTCTTGTTCCTGCGGCCATTAAACGGAGTCATCCTTGCTTAAATATTTTTTGAAGTCCGGAATATTTTTGGTTGTTCCGGTCCTCGTTTTTTCTCTTTCTTTCGGAAAGAACAAGGTTAACTATAAACAACTCGAATGGAAGGAACTTCCTACAAATAATTTCGAAATATACTTCGCCTCAAAAGACGAAACGCTTGTTAAAGAGTTTGCAATCTATGCCGAAGATGCTTATGCTAAACTTTCGGAGAATTTGAAAGTTACACCCCCTTCGCCTGTCAGGCTTTTCATTTACGATACTCACCTGGAATTTGAGCAAACTAACATCTCCACGGATTTAATTGATGAAGGCGTGGGTGGTTTTACGGAATCCTTAAAAAACAGGATAGTGCTTCCTGTCGTTACGTCCCCTAAAAGAATGAAAGAAGTTATTACGCACGAATTAACACACGAGCTGCAATTTGAATCCTTGTACGGCGGTTTTGCGAAATCCTACCAGTTCGCAAAAGCGCTCTTCATTCCAATCTGGGTCATGGAAGGTATGGCTGAACATGAGGCTTTGGACTATGATCCGTCTATAACGGATATGCTCCTCCGTGATGCGGCTCTGAATAATAAAGTAAAAAACCTTTCGGAGCTTGGGAGTTTTAACTACATAGACGGGCATGACGTTGTTCTTATGTATAAAGAATCTCAATATGTTTTTGATTATATATCTAAAACTTACGGAGAAGACAAGATAAGTCTTATGCTGAAAGAATTTGGCTATCTTGCAAACATACAGGAAGCTGTAATCTCAAGGGTCTTAAAAGTAGAATTCAACGATTTTGACAAAAAATGGCAGTATGATTTACGGGAAAAGTATTTTGCCCAGGCAAAAGGAAAAAAAGATGCGGCAGATTTTGCCGTCAGGCTGACGAATGATGACGGTTTAAGACCGGTATATAATACACGTCCGGTGTTTTCGTCAGACGGTGAAAAAATATATTTTCTGTCCGACAGGTATAATTACACGGGGCTTTATGAACTTGTAATCAAAACAGGTGAAGTAAAAGAACTTGTGGGCAAATGGTATGATAGTTTTTCCCAGTCCGGAAACGCGCTTTCGGTTTCAAAAGACGGCAAGTATCTGGCTTTTGTTTCGAAATCGGCAGGTACACAAAAACTTAGAATCTGGGATATTAAAGAGAGACGGGTGATTGCAGAGAATACTTATGGACTGGATTTGGTATTCTCTCCCTGTTTTGGTTCAGAAAACAAATTAGTATTTATTGGAGTAAAAGACGGAAAATCCGATGTTTACCTCGGGAATATTAAGGGTGAAATAACCTCGCGTTTGACAAAAGACCGCAATGATGAAACTGAAGCGGTATTTGGAGCTAACGGAGAGGATGTTTATTATGTGTCCGAAAGGGAAAATGGATTCAGGCAGCTTTATAGAATAAAAAAAGGAGAGAGTAAATGCGAGCGCCTTGAAGCTCCCAACGGGAATAATTATAATATATCCGGCCCGGTTGTAAGTTCTGACGGTAAAATATTCTATACTGCGGATTGTAATGGTATTTATAATTTGTATATGTTCGATCCTGCTAAACGTATCAACGCAAGCGTTCTCTCGGATGTAAAGGGCGGTATTTTTTCTCCTGATGTTTCTCCTGACAGAAAGAAAATAGTGTTTTCGTATTTTGAGAACAGTTGTTATAATCTTTACCTGATGGATAACATTGAGGAAAAGAAACTTTCTTCTGTAGCATTTGAACCTCTTGTAGATTTGTCCGGGTTTGGCAAGAAAGATTACAACCTTACAAATTTTCAGATCGTACCTTATAAATTCAGCTTGTCTATGGATCTTGTTTATTTTGTACTGGGTTATGATTCCACTGCAGGCTTGCTTGGCGGCGGATATCTCTCAATGTCTGATCTTTTAGGTGAAAATAGTTTTGAGTTCTATGCGCTGGGGATAAAGGAATATCAGACCGGCGCTCAATTTACTTATAGAAACACGGCCTATAGAGTTAACTTTGCCTTGGCTCTATATTCCTGGAGGAATTACGGCATCTCCTTATTTAGCGATAATACTATCGCAGGTAAATATTATACAGAAGAAGACGGAGTTTCTTTGCCGTTAATCTACCCGTTTGACAGAAATACGAGGGTGGAGCTTGCGGTAAATAGTTACATAAAAGACCATTGCTACTATGAGGGTGACGGGAATAATTACCGGACAATTACAAATTCTATCTCACTGGCTTTTGTTTTTGATAACCTTACTTACAATATAGATACTCCCTGTGGCGGCTCTGCCTTTGCGTTAAATGCTGAACGGGCGGATTATTTATTTTGGGGAACCCGGAAATTCCTTAACCTGGAAGCAGAAGATCAGGAATATTTGTTTATAGATAAAGAAAACACGTTAGCTTTTAGATTCTTTGCCGGCATTTCTTTGGATACTGACGCGGGATATTTTAATTTGGGGGCTGAAAATTTAAGAGGTTATCCTGCCGGAGAAAATACAGGCAGCAATCTCCTTCTTTCCAATATAGAGTTAAGATTTACTTTGATAGAAAAAGCGGACGTAAGCGTATGGCCGACTTCCTGGCTCCTTATAAAAAAGGTAAAAGCTGTACTTTTTAGTGATCAAGGTGCTGCATTTAATAACTATTCTTACATTGGTCCCGGAGATTTGAAAAATGGAGTAGGTTTTGGTATTAGAATACACACTTTTCTCTGGCAGAGTTATCCTGTAATATTCAGGTTTGATATGGGTTTCAGGACAGACGGCGGAAGCCCAAGTCATGTATACTATATAGGACTGGGGAACGTGTTCTAAGACGGAAGTTTGGATGTTTATCCGCCAATTATGTAGGGCGGATCTCTAGTATAGATGGTTGGAAGGTTAGTGATAAGGAGTTAGATTTATGAGTTTTATCTGTGTCATCTCTTTGCTTCTATCTGTGGTATCGTATTTATGAGGATTGGACTATTCGGCGGGACATTTGATCCCATTCATCTCGGGCATATGATTGCCGCTGAAGATATAATGAAGTCATGCAAACTGGATAAAATAATATTTATTCCGTCTGCCCGGCCGCCTCATAAAAATGAAAAATCTGTAACTTCGGCAAAAGACAGGTATAACATGGTAAAATTGGCGATAAAGCCATTTGCAGGTTTCGAAATATCTGATTATGAGCTTAAAAAGTCAGGAAAATCTTTTACCATTGATACTGTACGATATTATAAATCAATATTTTCAAAGAAGGATAAACTTTATTTTGTTGTCGGAGCGGATATCGTGGAACAGCTTTCTACCTGGAAGTTGTGGAAGGACTTGATTACGGAAATACATTTTTTAATTATGACCAGGCCGGGATTTAAGGTCGATAAAAAAGCAAGTAAGATCGGAACTCAGGTTGAAATAAGGAATATTGATGTCTCGTCAAGTGAGATAAGACGTATGATAAAAAAGGGTCTTCCTCCGACATTTATGGTGCCGGAAATGGTGGAAAAATATATATATGAAAAACATCTTTACAGAAGCTGAAATAAAAGAGTATCTGAAGGCAAATTTAAAGCCTGAGAAATACAGGCATACTCTCGGTGTTGTTTCCTTTGCTCTTTACCTTGCAAATAAAAACGGTGTTTCCGCTGAGAAAGCAAAACTGGCGGCGCTTTTGCATGATTGTGGTAAAGAAATTAGCAATCATAAAGAATATTTGAAATATGTGAAATTTGATAGTTTTGAAAAGCTTATTAGACCTGTCTGGCATAATAAACTGGGGGAAGCAATTGCAAAAAGGCATTTCAAAATAAAAGATAAAGCGGTCTTAAGCGCTATTCGAAAACACAGTACTGCAGACAAGTATATGAGCCCTCTGGATAAAATAATTTACATATCTGATGTAGCCGAAAGAAACAGAAAATTTAAAGATGCAGTTACAATAAGAAGAGAGGCGTTGAAGGATTTGAATAATGGTTTTATCCTGGCGCTTATGAAAAAGCTGGAGTATGTGTTGCTTAAGAAGAAGATAATTCATCCAAAATCTATAGAGGCCTGGAATAATTACGTAAAATGAAAAAAGGTGTAAAGCTGTTCTTAATACTTGTATTTGTCCTTGCTTTAGGCGCAGGTGTCTACTTCTACAATAATCGTCTGGAACAAGATGTAAATATTCTTCTTATGGGTGTAGACTCTTCCGACCCGTATACTCACCATGCGGATACCATGATAGTGGTTCACTTTGCGGTAAAAGATAAAAAGGTAGCCTTTATTTCTATACCGCGGGATACAAAAGTGACTTACCGCAGTAAGGCAAGAAAGATAAATTCCGTCTATGTCTTGAATTATAACGAAGGAAAAAACGCCAAAGCAAATGCGGAGATGCTAAAGGTTGTCGAAGCAGTCCTGAAAGAAAAAGTAAGATATTATGCGCAGGTGGATTATGACGGAGTTAAAAATATTGTAGATTATTTTGGCGGAGTGAGAGTAAATATTGAAAGTAAGATGTACTATGTGGATAATGCCGACGGTCTTCTTATTTATTTTAAGCCCGGTTCTCAGACCTTAAACGGTGCTGATGCCGTAAAATTCCTCCGTTTCAGAAAAGATAATAAGGCGGATGTAGGCAGGATGGAGCGCCAGCAAAAATTTATGTTTACCCTGGCTTCGACCATAATGGAAAAACTGGAAGCCAGGAATATCCTTGGGGTATTTTCTGCAGTGTCCAAAAGTTTGAATACAAATTTCCCTCCGGATAGAGCTGCTTATCTTTACAAGGTTTTTAAGGATTACGATCTGCATAGCAGTTCCAAAGTAATCCTACCCGGAGACCCCGTTTACGAAAGTAAAATCGCCTACTGGAAACCTGATTCGAAGAAGATAAAAGAGATATTCAGGTAAAGCAAACTCGAAGAATATTACTCAAAATTCGAAAAACCGTGAAGCTCTAAGCTTTTTAAAAGGCAAAAATAATGAAAAATAAATTTATAAAAAATATAACATACAGCCTAAAGATTATCTACTTTGCCCTGAAGCACCCGAGGACCCCCTGGTACGCAAAAGTTTTCGGCGCCCTCATTCTTTTATACGCTCTAAGCCCAATAGATCTTATCCCTGATTTTATCCCTGTTATCGGCTTACTTGATGATTTAATAATAGTTCCCGCCGGACTTTATATTGTCTTGCTCCTGATTCCCAAAGATATAGTAAAAGAAATAAAACAAAAGACAAAAAAAATACGGTTAAAACCCAAACCAAATCGCCTTGGTATGCTTTTGATAGTTTCCCTTTGGATATTTCTGCTTATTATGGCCGTTAGTTTGTTTTATTAATTCTTATCATTGCGAGGACTGATAAGGACGTGGCAATCTCAAGCCCCTGATTATTAAAAAGCTCTTCCTCCTGAGGCCGGCAGACGCAATAACAATTAGAGGGATATGTTTCTAATTCTGTGAATCAGCGATTCCGCAACTATAATAAATAGCCCTATAAAAACCTGTATATACCCTGAGAAAAACGATTATTACCT
>MFGV01000071.1 GCA_001778375.1 Candidatus Firestonebacteria bacterium RIFOXYD2_FULL_39_29 | reverse complement strand
ACTACAAATGCAGAAGCCGCTCTAAGGCTAAATGAAATAACAAAGTTTTACAGCTGTTTAAAAAATGAAATACAGAAAGATGCCGAACTAAATAGGTTGTTAAATAGACGTTTTGTAGAAGATGTTAAATATTTATTGGAAAATCCTTCTAAAAAAGACAGCGTTGCCTTATTGGAAGAATCAAAAGGATTAATCAGGTACGGAATATTATTCCCAACTCGGGAAAAATCAAAAGAAGCAAAAGAAACCGGCTTTAAGCAAATAGTGCAATATTTAAGTGCATAATTCATCCCGTGGAATGCGCAAGAGTAGTTGAAATTGGTGCGAATATAAATATTATATTTTCAACTGGAATGGCAACAGGCTGGACATATAGTTTGGATGGACCAGAAACAGAGGCATTAAGGCATGCTTGGGCAAGCTGCTGGTATACGCAGGAACTTGGAAGATCTTCTGCTGAAAATTGGGGGCATGTTCATGAAAATAATAATCCAGATTGTGTTGATAAAGTTAAAGATGAAGCAAATAATTATTTTGGAAGAGAACTAGGTTCTTCTTCCGGAGACTGCTATTATAAAGCAAAGGAGGCGTTTGTAGATGGCAAACTTCTATATTGAGCATTCACGAAGGGGTTTATGCAGGACTGTAATTGTTTTCTTATTTACATTATTTATTATTAATTTATCTTTTGCGGATAAGATTTCCTTATCTATGAAAGATTTTCAAGATGTGTATTTGGGAATGACTTATGAAGAGTTAAAGGAAAAGCGGCCTGCCATAGTAGGGTACAGTAGTGTAATGGATCCAAAAAACGTTTTTAGAGAAAAGAAACTGGATAATGATATTCTTAAATCCGCTTTTTATGTCTTTGACGGACAGTCGAAATTAAAATGGGTTGCATTCGGCAGAGACTTCTTTAAGCCGCTTCAGGCGCAGGATGGAGATGTTTCAAAAAATGCCGGGAAATACGTAGAATACTGTATCAATACCTGGGGAAAAAAATATCGCAAGTGTGTCTGGGATTTTGTTTTTAATAGTAAAGAGTATTATATACCTTGTTTGATATGGGAGAAGGAAGACAAAATTATATTTGCGTATTTTTCTTTTTATGAGAAAAAACATGATCATATTCCTCCAAATTATTATCGTATATATGTTGCCAGAAAAGACACTAGGCAAGGCGAAGTTGTCCCTAAAAATATTATTTCTGATCCAAAAATAGTGGACGGTGTATTTTTAAAATATTTACCGTTTATTAACAATAAAAATGAATATTATGAAGTTAAGCCCCAAAAAATGGAAATAATCGGAAAACAGCCCAAGATTCAAATAGATAATTCTGTAATAGATTTTGGAAAAATAGCAGAGGGCGTGCAAATAGAACAATATTTCATAATAAAAAACATTGGAGATGCAGAACTAAATATTTTGGATATGGTCGAAGAGTGCACATGTACTTTGGGCGTCCTAAAAAAGAGTAAACTAAGTCCTGGAGAAGAAACAAAAGTTACTGTTAAGATAAATGCAAAAGGTTTAAAAGGAAAACAGACTAAAGAAATATTAATAATAAGCAATGACCCAAATGAATCATCCAAAAAAGTATTATTAAAGGGAGAGATAGAATAAAGGACATAAAAGGGACTGATACTATGAAAGGGCTACCTAACGATGCAATTTGATGTAATAAAGAGGGCCAGTCACCAGCGATTCCGCAACTATAATAAATAAAAAGAGGGACAGCCACCCTTTAAGTTGCAATTTGCTTGAAAATAATGTACAATAAGACATGGTAAGAACAGCGAGAGTGGTATTAGAAGGATATCCGCATCACATAACACAGAGAGGGAATTACCGGCAGAAGGTATTTGAAAGTCCGAAGGATATGGAAATATATTTGGGCTTTATAAAAGAATACGCTGAAGAGTATGACCTCAAAGTGCTGGCTTATTGCCTTATGTCAAACCATGTTCATTTTATAGTCCTCCCAAAAGATAAAGAATCAATTTCAGCGGTTTTTAACAGAGCGCATTTCCGGTATTCGCAGTACAATAATAAGAGGAAGAAGATCAGAGGGCACCTGTGGCAAGGGCGGTTTTACTCGTGTTTTATAGAAGACAGTGAAAGCTACTTGAAGCAGGCAATACGGTACGTAGAAAGAAACCCGGTTAGAGCGAAGATGGTAAAGAAAGCATGGGACTGGAAATGGTCAAGCGCCGCGGAGCATATTGGAAAGGGAGAGTCAGCATTAAAGATCAGGAAAATTGATGAGTACACCGGAGTAAGAGAAAGACAATGGAAGAAAGTATTAGAGGAAGAAGATAATAAGTATTTTACGGAAGAGATCAGAAAAGTAACAAATTCCTGCAGGGCATTGGGAGACGGAGATTTCATAGCAAAAATGGAAAATAAACTGCAAGTTCTACTGAGAGTCCTCCCGACCGGCCGACCTCCGAGGAAAAAAAGTAATAAAAAAGCAAAATAAGGGTACCCTGCCCCCTCTTCTCTTTTAGCATTCCAAAATATGGTTAATAGTGCTATAATCACAATACGACCCACAATATAGTGGGTCGTTACATTTTACCTGCCGTTTGAGGCTGAATGGCAAGGTAACAGTCTTGTTAAGGAAAGGTAAATAAATGCTTCAAATCACTAATTTAACAAAACATTTCGGAGAGAGGGTCTTGCTTGATGATGCCTCTGTTTTCTTTAATCCCGGAGAGCGGGTTGCTTTGATCGGGCCCAATGGATCGGGAAAAACTACTATTTTTAAGATAATTATGGGCGAAGAGCTTCCCGATTCCGGAGAGATTGTCCGTGACGGCCAATCTCGGGTTGGTTTTCTTCCTCAGGAAATTGATTCTATAAGAGGAAAAAAGCTCCTTGATGAAGTAATGAGTGACAGCAAAGATATTAAAGCGTTAAAAAAAGAACTTGCGGATATAGAACACCGGATGGCGGAAGGCGAACATAATGACCAGCTTTTTGCGGAATATACGCATCTGCATTCCGAAGTGGAAAGAAGGGAAGTGGTATCTTTAGAGTACATGGCCAAAAGAATACTCACGGGTCTTGGTTTTACGGAGAAAGATTTTGGAAGAAAGACTGAAGAATTCTCCGGAGGATGGCTCATGCGTATCGCTATGGCCAAACTTCTTGTGAATCCCGCTGATATTATGCTTCTGGACGAACCTACCAATCATCTTGACTTGAACTCGCTCCTCTGGCTTCAGGATTACATTACCTCCTATGAAGGTATTCTTATATTTACCTCTCATGACAGAGACTTTATGGATCATGTCGCGACCCGTCTTGTTGATATTGACAGCGGCAAACTTGTAACTTACAAAGGCAATTATCAGTTCATGGTCGACCAGAAAGAGTTAAAAAGAGAACAGCTCCTGGATGCAAAAAAGAGACAGGATAAAGAGAGAGAGCAGTTGCAGGATTTCATTAACAGGTTTAAATCCAAGGCGAGTAAGGCGGCTTCTGCGAGAAGTAAGATGAAATATATAGAGAAGATGGAAGAGATTGTTATCGTCAAGGAAAAGAAAACCCTTCACTTTTCCTTCCCCCAGCCTGAGAAAAGCGGTAAAGAAGTAATGAGCCTCCACAACCTGCATAAAAGTTACGGGGAAAATAAAGTTTATCAGGGTGTGGATTTCAAGGTTGACCGCGGGGATAAAGTAGCCCTGGTAGGGGTAAACGGTGCTGGAAAATCCACACTTCTTAAAATACTTGCAGGTATTCTTCCTTTTGAAAAAGGGCAGAGGAAAGAGGGCTTTAATGTAATTCCCGAATACTATCCGCAATACCGTTTGGATGTCCTTGATCCGGAGAAGACTTGTTTTCAGGAAGTAGATTCGGTTTGTCCGATGAAAAGCGAACTGGAAATAAGAAAGCATCTTGGCATATTTATGTTTAAGGGTGACGATGCTTTTAAACAGGTGAAAGTATTAAGCGGGGGAGAGAAAAGCCGGTTAGTTCTGGTAAAAGTTTTATCAAATCCTCCGAATTTTATTTTGATGGACGAGCCGACCAATCATCTTGATATTCCGTCCAGGGATATTCTCATTAAAGCGCTGAGAGACTATACGGGTTCTATCTGTTTTATAAGTCATGATGTGCATTTTATTAAGAGTATTGCCAATAAAATAGTGGAAGTTGATAACGGAAAACTTACGTCGTATCCCGGAGATTTTGATTATTATATCTATAAAAAGAAACTTCTTCAAAAAGAAGCTGAAGATCTGAAAAATGGTATTGTAAGTACCGTGAAGAAAGAATCTGTTTCTC
This sequence comes from Candidatus Firestonebacteria bacterium RIFOXYD2_FULL_39_29, assembly GCA_001778375.1. NCBI lineage: Bacteria > Candidatus Firestoneibacteriota > Candidatus Firestonebacteria bacterium RIFOXYD2_FULL_39_29. The sequence continues at coordinate 11,346 of MFGV01000071.1, read as the reverse complement.
CTAATGAAACCAAACCTGTTGAAGTTAAAAAAGTAAAGCATGACAAATACAAACGTGCAAAATTGCTGGGACGGGTGGAAAAAGCTGAAAAAGAAATGGCTGCACTGGATGCGGAGTATGCGCAGATGGGAGTGCTTCTGGCTGATCCTGAAACTTATAAATCAAAAGATTCCGTCGAAAAAGTAAAACACCACAAAGACCTGAAAGAAAAAATAGACCTGGCTCATCTTGAGTGGGAGAAACATACGAAAGAGCTGGAAGAGTATGATAAAAGCACTATCAAGGACAGATTGTAAACAGGTAAAAATTCCAATCTGCAAATCCTGATATGTTCATTTGTTGATCTTCCGGAAAAGCATGAAATTTAAGATTCAAAAGACACTTGGAATATTTGTTTAGAAAAATGCTATAATAATTGAAGTAAAATCATATTAAAAAGGATATTAGGCAAAATATGACCTGGGCGTGGATAGGTTTTATAGCTTTTGTTTTTGTAATGCTGGCATTGGATCTGGGAGTTTTTCATAAGAAAAACACTGAACTGAGTTTAAAAGAAGCCCTTACCTGGTGTGTTATCTGGGTGACACTGGCCATGCTCTTCAATCTTGGTGTATATTTTTGGATGGGGAAAAAACCTGCCCTTGAGTTTTTGACCGGGTATCTGATAGAAGAGTCCTTAAGCATTGATAACCTCTTTGTCTTTTTAATGGTATTTTCTTATTTTAAAGTACCAAAGATATACCAGCATGGAGTTCTCTTTATAGGGATTTTAAGCGCTCTTATTATGCGGGCGATTTTCATATCCGGCGGTATAGCTTTAATACATCAGTTTGAATGGATCATCTATGTATTCGGTGCTTTTCTTATATTTACGGGAATAAAGATGGTTACAAGTGAAAACAAGGAAATACATCCGGAAAAAAGTATTTTCTTTAAATTAATTACCAGAGCAGTTCCTGTCCATCCGGAATTTGAGGGAGATAAGTATTTTGCAAAAATAAACGGTAAATGGCATATTACTAAACTTTTTATGGTACTAATGGTAATTGAGGCTACGGATCTGATCTTTGCTTTTGATTCTATTCCTGCAGTTATTGCTATTACTCAGGACACTTTTATAGTTTACACTTCGAATATATTCGCAATACTCGGACTTCGTTCACTTTACTTTGCTCTGGCCAAGATAACTGATTGGTTCCATTATATTAAATACGCTCTGTGCGTAATCCTGGTTTTTGTAGGCACAAAGATGCTGATAGCCGGTTATTATAAAATACCTGTTCTAGTATCACTTGCGGTTATAGCCGTTGTACTTTTGATCTCAGTTCTTGCATCTCTCTATTGGCCCAAGAAAGATATAGTCAAAGACGAATGATCCCCGGCATGCCTTGAAGGAGGTTTTTGCTGCAGTTAGGCATAAATTATGAATCAGATTAGAACCATTCAGGATTTGATAAAAACTTTTAAAAACTACGGAAATACTCCCTTTGTATCCTGGAAAGAAAACGGGAAGACAAATAGTATTTCGTATTTAAAGGCGCATGAGCTGATAAACGCTTACAGCTCCGGTTTTCTTGAAATTGGACTGAACTCCAAAGATAGAATAGCTATTTTTTCTTCCAATGTTCCAATGTGGAGTATTCTGACGCTGGCTATTAATAATGCCTGCCTTATCGATGTACCGAGAGGGCATGATTCCGATGCCGAGGAAATTAATTATATTTTAGAACATAGTAGATCTAAGATTGTGATTGTTGAAAATGAAGCAATACTTCAGAGACTTTTAAAACATAAACACAGAGGGGTTGAGCTTGTCTTGTCCCTGGAAAAAATATCCAAAGTAAGACATATTTCCCAGATTGAGCAGGTCGGGCGTAAAAGTAAAAAACAGCTTCCCAAAGCCGTCCGGGATTACACCGCGAGTATTATTTATACCTCAGGAAGTACCGGTCTTCCAAAAGGCGTTGAGCTGAGTCACGGCAATTTTATGAGTAATGCCGTGGCGGCCTTGCACAGGATTAAAATAGTCAGGGAAGATAAATTTATCTCTATTCTTCCTGCCTGGCATGCTTTTGAGCGTATTGTCAAATATGCTGCCATGGTGGGAGGAGCGGAAACTTTCTATACGAGTCAAAAAACGCTTCTTGAAGATTTTATTTCCGAAAATCCCTCTGTTATGGCTTCGGTTCCGAGGATCTGGGAGAGGGTCTATAACGGAGTAATGAAAAAAGTTAAGGAGCAGAGCGGTATTAAAAGAAGTATTTTTAACCTGATGCTGAAAACTTCCATAGATTCCCATAAGAAAAAGCATCCCGCGCATCCTGCGAAAATATTCGGTAATTTTACGACTAAGATGCTGGATAATATGGTCTTTTCAGAACTCAGGGCTAAGCTTGGTGAAAAATTCAGACTTGGAGTTTCCGGGGGAAGTAAATTACCTGATTATATTGATGATTTTTTCAATGTAGCCAAAATAGAACTTATTGAAGGCTACGGGCTCACGGAGACCAGTCCTGTTATAGCCGTCAGGGTTATCGGCAGTAAGGCCCTTTACACTGTAGGGCCTGTGCTTGAGGGAGTTCATATCCGTATAATTGATTCCGAAACAGGCAGGGAAAAACTTAACGGGGAAGACGGGATAATTTACGTGAAAGGTCCTAATGTAATGAAGGGCTATTACAGAAATTTTGAAGAAACGAGAAAAATATTGGATTGCGACGGTTGGCTGGATACCGGGGATATCGGACATCTGGATAGACATCAAAATCTGGTGATTTCCGGCAGAGAAAAAGATATAGTGGTGCTTTCCAACGGAGAGAATGTTAATCCGGTGCCTTTAGAAACTGTTATATCAAGAAGTGACTATGTTGCTTCAGTTATGGTGACTGGGCATGACTGGAAATCACTCGGCGCTCTGATAGTTCCGAATATCGAAATGCTAAAACAGTTTTGTGAGAAAAACAGTATTCATTGGCAGGAAAAGCATATTCAGGCCGTATTGGAACAGCCTGTAATTCGGGAGCTTTATAGAAAAGAAATTATCCGGCTTGTAAATAATAAAGCCGGGTTTAAGGATTATGAACTTGTCCGGGAGTTCCGCTTTTTGTCAGAACCTTTCGAAGTTGGCCGTGAACTTACCGCAACCTTAAAACTTAAGAGAAAAAAAGTGAATGAGTTGTACAGTCAGCATCTGGAAAGCATGAAGAAAAGCATACACGGGTAAATTAAATACGAAATTATAAGCATAGCTTTTCTCTATAGGAAATATATCTACTGCCAACTACTCGTTGTCATATCGAGATAAACTCGAAATTCGAAGGAAAAGCTTTGTAGATGTTATTTTTTTAAATGCTTATCGAAGAAATCGAACATCATTTTATCCGGATCCTCTCCGCCAAAGCTGTGTTTTCCGTCTTTAACAGTATAAAGAGTTGCTTCAACACCTGCTTTCTTTAAGGCTTCGTATAATAAAATGCTTTGTTCGTGAGGAACAATCTGGTCTTTATCTCCGTGCATTATAAGAAAGGGCGGATCGTCTTTGGTAATGAAAGTTACCGGATTTGATTTAGTTGCTAATTCCTTTTTCTCTGAAGCCATTCCGCCAAAAAGCTGTTTATAAAGATCATTAATCACGCAGTATTGCTGCTTTTTACACATTTCTTCAATTTTAAAAGGATCCACAGGCCCGCACCACTCGCAAACCGCTTGAACCCGGCTTGAAAATTCTTTGTATCCGCCTTTGCCTTCAAGTTCTTTTACATCTCCTGAGGTTCCGAGTAGTGCTGCCAGATGACCGCCGGAAGAGGAACCCCAGACACCTATTTTATTAGGATTAATATTAAATTCTTTGGCTTTAGATCTTAAAAATCTTATTGCGCATTTAACATCTTCAATTTGCGAGGGGAATTTTGCTTCTCCGCTTAAACGGTAGTCTATACTTACCGAAAAATAACCGTGCTTGGCAAATTTGGCAGGTTGTGGATCATCTCCTCTTCCCCCTGTTCTCCAACCGCCGCCGTGGATGCTGACAAACACAGGCATTGGTTCCGTCGGTTTTTCATTAGGAATATATAGGGTTAACTTCAGAGGTTTGTCTTCGAATTTTGCAAATTCATAACTTGTCCATTGCGCTGAAGATGGAAGAGACAAAACAACTGTAAATAAGAAACCTATAAAAAATACTTTCTTAAACATAGTTTCCTCCTGCTTAATTTGTAATATAATAACAAAAATTGTGTTTGGTATCAATTATGAAATATTTTTTATGGGTTTGGTACGTAAAAAAGTCCTTTACCTATGCGTAATAAACCTGCTAAAATCAACATATGAATATATCTGATATCTCTGACAAACAGTTAAATGTTATAGGAATAATAGGGCTTGTCGGTATTTGTAGTTCAATGTTTTTTTTCAATATCGTTATATTTATTATAAGTACAATAGCGATTGTTATCTTTGTTGTAATATCATCTCTTAGTGTCAGCGTTGAGTCGATGGATTACAAAGAGATTATGAGGACGGTCTCTGAGGTGATGAATACCGGCAAAGAAAAGATACTCTTGAAGCAGGATACTATTAAACTTTCCCGGATTATAAAAGAACTTGACAGGATTAAAAAACCGGAAATGATGTCAGAAGTAATAACCAAGTTTGCCTCTAATGTGGAGAGTGAATCTCCTGAGATTCGCAGCCGGACTGCACGTATGTTTAAAAAGATAGCGCCGGTTATGCAAAAGGCTGAATATGCCAAGGTCTATATTGATGTGAATGCTGTTTTTATAGAGGCAGAAGCTTTGGAAACCGATAAAAGAGCCTATTTTGATATTGCTGATCTCCTTGAAAAAGGCATTCCCTGGTTTGTAGAAAAAGAGATTTATAATAAACCGAATGAAATAATTAAAATGTTTAATAATCATTCCGAAAATAAAGATCAACATGACCGCGCTAAGTGGGCTTTTAAAGTGCTGAAAAAAATTGCGAATAAAAATCTGGTTGAACTGTTGATTCAAGCGCTCAGGTCAGAAAATACTAATACTCAGAAAGAAGCATATGTTCTTATAAAGAATATGAGTAATACTCCGGCCGGGGTTAACTTTAACAAAAAAGTTGTAAAGGAATTGAAAAATATTGATAATGAAGTAGCTAATAATTTAAAGAACGAACTTTCGGGGAGGGGTAAATGAGCGAAAGGGTTAATATTTTCTTCCGCATGATTTTATTGTATATATTTATATTTTCAGCGTTAAGTATTTTGATATTCCTGCCTATGCATGATATTAAAGTGAAAGTTACGCTTGTTGTATTTTTTGGCGGTCTGATTGCTTTCATTATCAGCCGCTTTATAGTGAAACCGGTTTTGAATGTAGTGGCCGATGCAAGGAGCACCAGTATAGAAGTTGTAAAAGCTGATTTAACCATGAAACTGTTAAATGAAAAACTGGCAAATAGTGCGGCTGATAACATGCGGTTGAATGCTTCATTAAGAAAGAAAAATGAAGATATGGAAGTCCTTCTTTACAGTATCTCCCATGATTTAAGGGCCCCGCTCTCCGGGATTGAGGGGTATGTTGAACTTCTTCTGGAAAAAACAAAGGATGCGCATCCTGATTACAAACATTATATTGCAAAAGTAAAAGAAAGCTCTACCTTTATGAATATTATGATAAATTCGTTGCTTGAGCTTTCGAAAATTGACAGGTCGGAAGAGAAAAACCATAGTGTAGATATCAATGCGTTGGTTCATGTAATACATGATATGCTTGCGCCTGAGCTGGAAAAAAGAAATATTAAACTTAAATTTGAAAATATATTACTGCCTTGTTATGGTGAGAAAAACAGAATACAGTCGGTATTCCAAAACCTGATGCAGAATGCTCTTAAATTCAGCAGGGATATTGAAGGCGCTTATATTGAGGTCGGATCAAGAAAACTAAATGAAAATTTTGTGGAATATTGGGTTAAAGACAATGGTATCGGAATTGAACCTGAAGAGCAGGGGAAAATCTTCAGTATTTTCTATAAGGTAAGAGATACAGGCCGAGAGGGTCATGGAATAGGTCTTGCGATAGCTAAAAAGATAGTAGAGCATCATGGCGGCCGTTTGAGGATTGAGTCCAAAAAAGGCGCGGGCACAACCTTCAGTTTTACTTTACCAGAAATAAAATAATTAGATCTCAAATTCTAAAAAATAATCAATGCGATTTCACCCCGTTTGTTGTCAGTGAAAATTCCTGACAGAAAAAGGAAAACATGAAGAAGTTAGTTATGTTTGGAGCGGGTAATATTGGCAGGGGCTTCTTTGCGCAGTTGTTTTTTGAATCCGGTTACGAAACGGTTTTCATAGATATTAATGAGGCCGTGGTAAATGAACTTAACAGACGCAAAGGTTACATCCTGGAAATTATAGGCGGTAAGGCGAAAAAAGTCGAAATTAAAAATGTTCGCGCCGTTGACGGAAAGGAACTCTCTGCAGTTGCTCAAGAATTAAAAACTGCGGATATCGCGGCTACTGCTGTCGGGGTAAATGTTTTAAAGAATATCTGTCCTGCTCTTGCAGCAGGTATCAGAGCCAGAGCCGATTCCGGCATAACTCTTCCTTTAAATATAATTATCGGTGAAAATATGATAAATGCGGGTGCTTTTGTACATGAAAATGTAAAGGAATTACTTGAGCCCGAATATCACGCTTATGTCGAAAGTTCTGTGGGTTTTGTAGAAACGGTTCTTGGCCGCATGATCCCGGTGATGCCTGAAACTTTAAGAAAAAAAGACCCGCTATACATTATGGTTGAGGAGTTTTGCACTTTGCCTGTCGCCAAGCATGGGTTTAAGGGGGATATTCCGGTAATTAAAAATATGATACCCGGCGAGCATTTCCTTTCTTTTGAAGAAAGAAAACTTTTCATTCATAATCTTGGTCATGCCGTCTGCGCGTATCTGGGTTATCTGCATAAACATGAGTTTATATGGCAGGCTGTGGGGGATCCAATAGTAAAAAAATATATTAAAAGCGCAATGAATGAGTCAGGCAGCGCAATCATAAAAAAACATAATTTACCGCCGGAAGAAGTGCATAACTATATAGATGATCTTTTGGCAAGGTTTGCCAATAAAAGTTTGGGTGATACCGTTGCCCGGGTTGGCAAGGATCCTATAAGGAAGCTTGGGCCAATAGACCGGCTTGTGGGTGCTGCCAGACTTGTAATAGAACAGGGTGGAGTGCCGGACAATATTGCACTTGGAATGGCTGCCGTGATGTTTTTTAATCCTCAGGGAGATGAGGCAGCCAATAAAGTCCAGAAAGTGCTAAAGGAAAACGGGCTGGGCTGTGTGCTTGAAAACATTTCCGGGTTAAAATCGAAAGATGTTTTATTTAAAATGGTTGAGAAAAAGTTCGAATTACTGAAATCTAATATCAATGGAATCTAATAGTTCTGTAATCTCGTCAAAAGATCCGCCAAATATTAAAGGGAGGAACAGTATGAAAGCAGCAGTATATGAAGGTATAGAAAAAATTGTAATAAAGGAAGTTTCGGCTCCTGAATGTTTTGATAATAATATTGTAGTTAAAGTTAAAGCTTGCGCTATCTGCGGTACGGATATTAGAACATTTCATCACGGAAAAGCAAACGTAAAGCCTCCTCAGATAATAGGACATGAACTTGCCGGAGAAGTTTTTGAGATAGGAAGCAAAGTAAAAGGGTTTAAAAAATGGGACAGGGTTTCAGTCGCGGCGATTGTTTCCTGCGGCAGATGTTATTACTGCAAGAAAGAACTTCCCAATCTTTGCGAGAAGTTTAAAGCTATCGGATATGAATTTCCCGGCGGGTTTGCCGAATATATCGCAGTGCCCGGGGAAATGCTTTATGACGGGAGTGTAAACAAACTTCCGGAGAATGTATCATTTGATGAAGGTGCGGTGGTTGAACCCTTTGCTTGTGCTATAAACGGTCAGGAGTTATCAAAAGTAAGCAAGGGTGATGTGGTTGTTATAGTGGGTGCCGGACCTATAGGTCTTATGCATATTTCTATAGCGAAAGCCAGGGGAGCTAGAAAAGTAATAATGGCGGAAATGGCTGAACAACGACTTGAAATGGCAAAAAAATTCGGAGCTGATGTCTATATTAATCCCGCGAAGGAAGATATGGTAAAGCGGGTTATGGAAGAAACTGATAAAAGAGGAGCTGATGTAGTGATAGTTGCCGCTCCGTCCGGAAAGGCTCAGGAAGAAGCGCTTAAATACATAGGGTTTAGAGGGCGTATTAACTTTTTCGGCGGTTTGCCCAAAGACAAACCGTTCGTGAATCTTGATTCTAATATTATTCACTACCGTGAAGTTTTCATAAACGGTACTTCCGGTTCCCTGCCAAGACACAATCAAGAAGCACTAAAACTCTTTTCTATCGGTGAAAAAGGCGGTATTAACGCCAAAAAATTCATAACACACCGGTTTCCGCTGGATAAGATACTTGAGGGTATCAAGACTGTTGAATCCGGAACAGGTTTGAAAGTAGTCATAAATCCGTAAGGAAAAAAGGTGAAAGAGTGGGGAAAGTTAACAAAGTGAGAAAAGTGGAAAAAGCATTAGTACTCTTTCTTTCCGGTATGTTTTGAATTCTGCGAAACACTAAAAAACTTTAAGATTGCTAGCTCTATTTCAAGTTGAAAAGAAGGCAATTTTCTGCTAAAATACCCATATTATTCGAAAAACTATGAAAATTAAGGCAATTATATTTGATGTTGACGGGCTGATGGCTGATACTGAGTTTTACCATTGTGAATCTGTTAAGAAATTGATGAGTTCATACGGGGTAAAATTAAGCAGGGCTTATCTGGTAAAGACCGTTGGAGTTTCCTCAAAAAATAACTTTATAAAGATAAAAAAAGATTTTGGGGTTACAGAGAGTCTTAAAAAGCTCCTTGCTGCACGGGAAAAGCTGTATTTAAAGATCATTAAAGCTTCAGATATTAAGGTGTTTCCGGGATTAAAGGATATTTTTGAGTATGCAAAGAAAAAAGGAATTAAGATAGCGGTCGGTTCTTCCAGTATAAAAGCGCAGATAGATGTTGTAGTTCCTCTGCTTATGAAATCCGCGGGAGTACGCATCTCTTATAGAAAGTATTTTAACGCAGTCGTGACAGGTTCGGATGTTAAAAATACCAAACCGGCGCCGGATATTTATAAGTTAGTTTCGAAAAAACTGGGTGTAGAACCGGAAAATTGCCTTGTACTGGAAGATTCTGTTTCCGGGGTTAAAGCGGCTAAAGCTGCAAAGATGTTCTGTATCGCTGTAAAAAGTGAATATACCAAGAATAAAGATTTGGTTAGAGCCGATGTTATTGTGAATAACCTGGAAAAAGCATTAAAGAAAATAATTAAAATAGGGGAAAAGTAAAAAATGAGCAATAATGATCTTGAAGTCCTGAGACATAGCGCTTCTCATATTATGGCGCAAGCTGTAAAGAGATTGTGGCCTGAAGTAAAATTGGCGATAGGACCGGCAATAGAGGACGGCTTTTATTATGATTTTGATAAAGCGGTCCCCTTTACCGTCGAGGACCTTGGAAAGATCGAAGAAGAGATGAAAAAGATAACAAAGGAAAATATTCCTTTAAAGAGAAGAGAACTTTCAAGGGCGGAGGCTCTTAAGTTATTCACTGAAAAAGGTGAGAATTATAAAGTAGAACTCATAAATGATCTGCCTGATGAACAGGTGCTTTCTGTTTACGAGCAGGGGGAGTTTGTTGATCTTTGCAGAGGGCCTCACATCAGGTATTCCAAAGAGCTGAAGGCATATAAACTTTTTTCTGCTACCGGGGCGTATTGGCGGGGTAGTGAGAAGAATAAAATGCTTTCCAGAATATATGGTACGGCTTTTAACAGTAAAGAAGAACTGGAAACGCATATTAAGAACCTGGAAGAAGCAAGGCAGAGAGATCATACAAAACTTGGGAAAGAACTCGGGCTTTATGTTTTAAGCCCTCTTGTCGGGAAAGGGCTTCCTTTGTTTACTCCTAAAGGCACAACGATACTACGGGAGCTTCAACGGTGGATAGAGGATGAAGAGATTAAAAGAGGGTATCAATTTACAAAAACTCCGGTGCTTGCTAAGACGGATCTTTATGCTGTATCGGGACATTTAGATCATTACCGGGATAAGATGTTTATTTTTAAAACTGATGAGGGGGAAGAACTTGCACTGCGGCCTATGACTTGTCCTCATCAATACATGATATATAAAGCCGAAACCAGAAGTTACAGGGATTTGCCGATAAGGTACTCAGAAACTTCACTGCTTTTTAGAAAAGAGTTGTCCGGAGAACTTCATGGATTGATCCGTATCTGGCAGTTTACTCTTGCAGATGCTCATATAATATGCAGACCTGATCAGCTGGAAGAGGAGTTCGAAAAGGTTTTGGACTTTATACAGTACATTATGAAAACTATAGGGCTGACGGATTATTATTACAGATTTTCCAAATGGGATCCGAAAAATAAAGAAAAATATATTGACAATCCAAAAGCCTGGGCGGAATCAGAGAGCACGCTTAAAAAGATCCTTGATAAGCTTGGGATGAAATATAAGGAAGCCGAAAACGAAGCTGCGTTTTATGGGCCCAAGCTTGATGTCCAGATGAGAAATGTGTGGGGAAAAGAAGATACCATGTTCACCGTCCAGATAGATTTTTCTAATCCCGAAAAATTCGATCTTACTTATGCGGATAAAGATAATAAACAATCAAGGCCTATGATAATTCACCGGGCTTCTATCGGTTGTTATGAACGCACTTTGGCAATGCTTATTGAAAAATACGCAGGAAACTTCCCTACCTGGCTCTCTCCTGTTCAAGTGAAGCTCCTTACAATAACCCGGAATCAGGAAGAATATGCAAAACAAACAGCAAAAGCTCTTGCAGATGCAAATATCCGTGTTGCAATGGATCTTAGTGACGAAAAAATAGGAGCCAAAATAAGAAATGCCCGGCATGAAAGAGTATCCTACATTCTTGTGGTCGGAGAAAAAGAGGTTACCGAAAACAAAGTTGCCGTAAGACGCCGCGGCGCCGAAGATCTCGGCCCGATGGATTTTGTAAAATTCCAAGAAATGATCTCGGAAGAAATAAAAAACAAGAAACTTCCTTAAAACAATCACTAAGGATAAAGCACTAAATTTAAAACAATCACTAAGATATAAGCACTAAGCACTAAAAAGGAAGATATAAATACAATGAATTTTGCTTAGGATTTAGAATTTAGTAATTCAGACTGTGTCGCAATTAAATTACTAACATGATATAATATGGCATATTCACTCCAAAGGAGCAAGCCATGTATCGCACTGGTGA
>MFGV01000070.1 GCA_001778375.1 Candidatus Firestonebacteria bacterium RIFOXYD2_FULL_39_29 | reverse complement strand
TTTTTATGACAAAAATGCTGCTTTTATATGAACTAAATATTTTTAAAATCGCACTTTTAACATAATTCAGCGGAACTTGGGTTAACACTGCCAGCCGCGAATGATTAAAAAAAGAGGGGCGCCTTTTTACGGGCGCCCCTCAAGGTTACTTTTTCTTTGCTTCTACCGCAGCTCTGGCAGATGCCAGCCTGGCGATTGGCACTCTGAAAGGAGAGCAGGAAACATAGTTCATCCCCTTCTTGTAACAGAATGCGATAGAATCAGGATCTCCGCCGTGCTCGCCGCAGATACCGATCTTCAGGTTCTTCTTCGTCTTCCTGCCTCTCTCAATACCGATTGAGATAAGCTCGCCGACGCCCTCTTCATCAATAGACTGGAAGGGGTCGCAAGGAAGAATCTTTTTATCCACATATTCCGGAAGGAAACCGCCGATATCATCCCTGGAAAAGCCGAAGCTCATCTGGGTTAAATCGTTGGTACCGAAGGAGAAGAAATCCGCGGAAACTGCAATTTTTCCGGCAACCAGCGCGGCTCTCGGAATCTCAATCATGGTACCGATAAGGAGCGGAACTTTTTTACCGAACTTTTTATTTACTTCGTCGTGGACTTTTTTGATTATCACAATCTGGTCGTTGATTTCTTCAACCGTGCAAACAACCGGGATCATAATCTCGGGATTGGCTTTTTTTCCTTCTTTGATCAATTCCGCGGCAGCTTCGATGATCGCTCTTGCCTGCATCTCTGTAATCTCAGGATAGGTAACACCAAGACGAACACCGCGGTGCCCCATCATCGGGTTACTTTCACGCAGTGAATCCGCTCTCTTCTCAAGATTAGCCATATCAATTTTAAGTGAAGAAGCAAGTGCTTCGAGTTTGCCTTTTTCATGAGGAACAAATTCATGAAGCGGCGGATCAATAAGCCTGATGGTTACAGGCAAACCATCCATCGCGTTCAAAGTCGCCTTAATATCTGATTTCATGAAAGGGAAGAGCTCGGCAAGAGCCGTCTTTCTTTCTTCCACGCTCTTAGACATAATCATCTTACGAAGCAAAAAGAGGGACTGGTCAGAGCCTTCGCCGTAGAACATATGCTCGATCCTGAAGAGACCTATACCTTCGGCTCCGAAGAATCTCGCTTTCGCCGCATCCGAAGGAGTGTCAGCATTCGTCCTTATCCCCATCTTTCTTGATTTGTCGCAGATCTTTAAGAAATCTCCGAGAACGGAACCTTCTTCGCTGGCATCCACCATCGGAAGTTTTCCGTCGTAAACATTTCCTTTGCTGCCGTTCAAAGTTATCCAATCCCATTCTTTAAGGGTCTTTCCGCCGATCACTACAGTCTTCTTGGCAAGGTCAATATGAACATCACCGCAGCCGACTATACAGCATTTTCCCCAGCCACGCGCAACAAGAGCGGCGTGTGAAGTCATACCGCCTCTGGCCGTAAGAATTGCCTGGGCCGCTCTCATACCTTCTATGTCTTCCGGATTTGTTTCTTCTCTTACTAAAATTACTTTTTTGCCTTTATCAAATGCTGCCACTGCGTCATTTGAAGAAAATACTATCTGGCCTGCTGCACCGCCCGGGCCGGCAGGAAGTCCCTTAGCCAGAGGCTTTGTTTCTTTCTCCGCTTTCGGATCAACAATAGGATGAAGAAGCTCATCCAGCTGAGCAGGTGTTACTCTCATTACCGCTTCTTCGGCGGTAATAAATTTTTCGTTATACATATCGGTCGCCATTTTTACCGCGGCAGGTCCGTTCCTTTTTCCGATACGGCACTGAAGCATGAAGAGAACGCCTTTCTCGATTGTAAATTCTATATCCTGCATATCTCTGTAATGGTTTTCTAACCGTTTCTGAATGGCAAAAAGCTCTTTGTAGAGTTTAGGCATTCCTTTTTCAAGGGAGAGATGATCTGCATTTTGATGAGATTTGCTTTTTTCATTGACGGGAGCAGGAGTTCTGATACCGGCAACAACATCTTCACCCTGAGCATTTATCAGGTACTCACCGTAGAAGTAATTCTCTCCGGTTCCCGGATTACGCGTGAACGCAACACCGGTCGCTGAATCATCACCCATATTTCCAAACACCATGGTTTGTACGTTAACTGCCGTACCCCATTCATCAGGGATCTTTTCAATCCTTCTGTAAGAGATAGCACGTTTTCCGTTCCAGGAAGAAAACACCGCACTGATCCCTCCCCACATCTGCTCCATATGATTGTCCGGGAATTCTTTACCGAGAACTTCTTTTACTTTCTTTTTGAACTGCTCGCAAAGAGTTTTCAAATCTTTTGCATCCAGCTCTGTATCAAGTTTGACGCCTTTTGCTTTTTTCATCGCCGCCATTATATGTTCCAGCTGTTTTCTTATACCCTGGTCGTCTTCAGGTTCGATACCTGCCGCTTTTTCCATAACCACATCGGAGTACATCATTATTAAACGTCTGTAAGCATCATAAACAAATCTGTCGTTGCCGCCGGTCTGCTTGATCATTCCCGGAATGGTCGCGCTGGTTAAACCTACATTGAGGACTGTCTCCATCATGCCGGGCATGGATTTCCTGGCGCCGGATCTTACCGAAAAGAGAAGCGGGTCTTTTACGTCCCCGAACTTCTTACCCATTATTTTTTCTACTTTTGAAATAGCCGCATTTACCTCAGCGTTCAGTTCTTTCGGATATTTTTTCTTGTTCGCATAGAAAGCCGTGCAGACGTCTGTGGTGAGTGTGAAACCGGGAGGAACAGGAAGCTTCAGCTTCGGATGTCCCGCCATTTCGGCAAGGTTCGCACCTTTGCCGCCGAGAAGATTCTTCATCTTCTCATTTCCGTCGGCTTTACCGCCGCCGAAGGAATACACATATTTCTTTGCCATAATAAATCCTCCTTCAGAATTTAAATCATTTAAAGTTTTCAGTTTTTATGTAGTTTTTTCAACAGAAAAACAACAAGCCTAATATATCACAAAAGCATGTATTTTTCAATTCAAAAAGAATTACATAGAAATGTTCTGATTATATCACTCTAAAAAGCAGGCATTCTTGCTTTGGCTTAACAACCTGACAATTTACCATGAAAAACAAAAGGAAATGTGATATAATTTTTACATGGAAAATATCATTGTAGAATTAATTATCATAGCATCTTTAGGTGTGTTCTTTTTGTTGCTTTTTTTCCAAAATAAAAAGAAGCAGTTGGAATTTAAAACACTCAGTACAATGTATGAGAAAACCCTGTTCCAAAACGAGAATATCCTTCAGCAATCAAAAATACTCGAACAGATAACGGATATTTCCGAAAAATTCGTTAAAGATCCGAATCTCTCTGTTGTTCTGGAGCAGATAACAGAATCCCTCCGTGAAACTCTCCGCGTCGAAATAGCGACTATAGAGGTATTTCCGAAAATTTACGGCGATAACTCCATCATAATAACAAAAGGGATAAAGGAACTTAAGCTGGACAGTCAGATCACAGAAAATATCAAAAAGAACCATTCGTTACTCATTAACAACCTGACCTCCAGCCACTCGGAGTATTCCAAATACATACAGATATGCGAGAATGGGATTACATCTCTTCTAGTTTCTCCGCTTAAGCTGGGGGATACAACAATTGGTTTTATCGGGGTATTCACAAAATCCAATTACAATTTTACGGGAAAAGAATTAAGAATGCTTACAACTTTTGCTTCTCAAGCTGCGATTCTGGTTCAAAATGCCACACTACTTGAAAAAACCCGTGAGCTCTCGGTAAGAGACGAGCTTACAGGGCTGTACAATTTCAGATACTTCAAGAGCAAGATGTCCGAGGAATTCATGAGGGCTTCAAGATACACACATGACCTGTCCCTGCTTATGTTTGATATAGACAAGTTCAAATCATACAACGATACCTTCGGACACCAGTCCGGAAATATCGCTCTTAAAGCAGTCGCAGGAGTACTTAACGAAAGCAGCAGGCCCACTGATTTTGTATGCAGATACGGCGGTGAAGAGTTTGTTATAGTTCTCACGGAAACAACCAAAGAGAATGCATTAAAGTTCGCTGAAAGGGTTCGCAGTAAAATAGAAAAAACAAATTTTGTAGACGCAGACGGAAAGCCTTCAAGACCGGTTACCATCTCCGTGGGAGTGGCTTCCTTTCCGACCGACAAACCGATCGACGGACAGGAACTTATAGCGTTTTCTGACAAAGCACTTTATAAAGGAAAGGAATCAGGCAGGAACATAGTTGTTTCTTACTCAAGGGAGTAATTAAAGAGCCCCGCATAGTACAAGTCAAATATTATTAAACTTTTTAAACAGATTTATACTTTTTAAGGTATTCTTTTATCATGAACGCCTTCAAGGCTTGCTCTGCTTCCTGGGAGAGGCCTAAAAATTCAACACCAATAAAGTTAGAAGTTTTTGTCTTTGTACCCCAACTGATCTTCCCCAAAAGGTTTAAAAACACAGGTTTTCCCTGAAGCTGGATGTCTTTATCCCCGGGCAGTGAAAGCTGTATTTCCAGGGTGACATTTTTTTCCGTAAGAAATTGTTTTAAATTTTCCTCAAGATTATTTACTTCTATCATAAGCCCGCCAAGACTCAGGCTTTTTGTAAGAGCTTCCACCCATTCGAATATTACGTCTTTTTTCTCGGAGATAATTTTAAACTTCAGATGCCTTTCTGTTGAAACACGTACAAAACGACGTCTTTCAATCACGGAAAAATCAGTCATTATTCTTCACCTTCCATTGTACCAACCTCGAGTTTGATATCGCTCCTTTCTTCGACTTTTTCTACCTGACCGTCCCTTATCCAGAAGATCCGGTCTGAAACGTCAAGCATTTTAAGATCATGTGTAGCGCTGATTATGGTAACCTGTTTCTTTTTGTTTAGGGACTTTAAGAGTTCAATAATATCCTTACCGGTTCTTAAATCAAGATTGCCGGTCGGCTCATCCGCAAGAATAATTGACGGATCATTAGCCAGCGCTCTTGCTATTGCTACTCTTTGCTGCTGACCGCCGGATAGCTCGGAAGGTTTATGCCCCATCCTTCCTTCAAGACCTACGATCGCCAGAAGTTCACTGCTTTTTTCAAGTGCTTCATCATGCGTTAGGCCGGCAAAAACCATCGGCAACATGACATTTTCAGCAGCCGTCATGACCGGGATCAAATTAAAGGTCTGAAAAATATAGCCTATCTTTCTGCACCTGAGCCATGCCAGTTCATATGCATCAAGTTGGGCAACGTCCACTTCA
The DNA here is from genome assembly GCA_001778375.1 of Candidatus Firestonebacteria bacterium RIFOXYD2_FULL_39_29. Classification (NCBI taxonomy): domain Bacteria; phylum Candidatus Firestoneibacteriota; species Candidatus Firestonebacteria bacterium RIFOXYD2_FULL_39_29. The sequence goes on along the minus strand of MFGV01000070.1, from coordinate 10,600 downwards.
TCAATAAAGATCCTGCCCTGCGTCGGCTTATCAAGTCCCCCTATCATATTAAAAAGTGTTGACTTGCCGCTTCCTGAAGGACCCATGATAGAAATATACTCGCCTTTTTGTATTTCAAGACTTATGCCCCTTAAGGCCTGTACTTCCATGTTCCCCATCTTGAATACTTTTTCCACGTTCTTAGCTCTTACCACACTTTCATAGACCATCTCAAACCTCCGCTCTCATTGCTTCTACAGGTTCCATCTTTGCCGCCTTAATGGCAGGGTAAATGGCCCCTATTATTGCCAGCACCACTCCTATTAATACCGCTCCGATATTATAAAGCAACACGGGGAGAATCGGATAATTCAAAAATACTTTCATCCCTTTTGTGAAAACAAATACCGCAGTCATACTTATAGTCCCGACTATACAACCCAACAGCGAACCCAGCAAACCCTGGAATAAAGCCTCAAGAATAAAAAGCTCTATTATGAACTTATTAAGCGCCCCCAGACATTTCATTGTACCTATTTCTTTATATCTCTCCGTAACAGACATAAGCATGGCATTTGCTATGCCTAGGACAGAAACAAGCAGGGAAATCGTGACCAGCCATAATTGTTTAACCTTCATATCCGGATCCGGTTCCAGGGAAAGCGAAGTTGTCAATGCAGAACTGACCAGCATGCTTACCAGAAATGCAATACCCAAGAGTATCCCGGCCGTAGTTATAGAGGACCTTCCCGCCCTCATTCTGATACCATTAAAACTTATTTTTATGGCATCTTTCAGAGGAAGGCTTATCTGTTTTCCTATTTTCTTATCTTCCATATAATTATCCTTTTTCTACGTCTTTTTTTGAAACCTCTAGTCCTATAATGCCTCTTTTAGCAAGTATCTTGAAGTATTCCATAAGCGATACTTCAGCTTCATACTGCGAAAGCTTGTGGTTCTTTGACAGCTGCTTTATAATATCAACCAGTTTATTTTTTCCGTCGCAAAGTTTCCAGACTTCTGAACCTATTTTGTCAAGTATCAGCACTTTATTTCTTGGCACTATAAATATTTTTGCCAGTAAACTTGCGCTTAATGTTTTCTTTCGTTCAAGCGCCAGATGTATCTCTCCGTTTTTTTCTTCATACTTTATTCCGGGGTTTTTTAAAGGACGGCTCTTAAGGAGCACCTCCCGGGGCATCTTTACTTCTTTTTTTTTGAATTTTAATGACATTTTATTGATCCCGCTATTTTAGCCAGAGTTTCCTCATGGCTTGTAACTGACTCAGTATGCACATAAAAGACCTTATTCGAAGCAGGGCAATGCCAGCAAAAACCTTCCGTAAACGGCTTCTTTATTCTTAGTATCTTTTCTATTAGAGCCTTTTTCTTTATAGTGATCTTCAATCCTTCATGCGCGGAAAGCCTTACAGATTCGAATTCAAAACCCATTTTTTTAACCGAGTCTTTGTAAGCATATCTGAACCATTCGGAGAGACTGCGGCCATCCAAAATATTACTTGCCATACCCCACCTTTCAACTGTCAGTTTTCCAAAAGGTGTAAGGAACACAAGTTTGATAAAACCGCTCTTGAAAATATGTTCCTTTAGTACCATATCTTCAGGAAGATTGAGCTCAAGCCCGTAAACATTCCAGAATCCTGTTTCATGGCATTTAAGCTTAGAAAGCAATCCAAAAGATTTCTGCTTGCTTTCATTTAAAACCTGTGAAAGAACTATTCTCCTGCATTTTGCACATAAATAAACAGCACCAAATGCCTTTAGTTGTCCGGCCGTCCATTCAAAAGAGATTACACCGTCTCTTTTGACCATTTTTGTATCAATTAAACTTTCAAACGCATGTCCCTTTGCTTTTGCGTTCTTTTCAATCTTGTCGATAAAACCCTTCAGGATCTTTAGCGGGGTATACTTTCCTTTAGACTGCGTCCATTTAATTTCTTGTTTTATTCCTGAACTTCCGCCAAGGCTTAAATATCCGCTCCCCTCATTCCCGCCTACAAATACAATATCCCAGTCCTCCGGAACGCTTAAGGAAATACCTCTCCAGCCAAAAAGTTTCATAAGGCCTAAAACGGCAGAGGGCTGACGGATTTTGATATCAAAGCTATTGCTATACAGACCATACCTATTAAACCAATGCCTGCCGCATAACCTACGGCAAGTATAGGAGCATACTGCATCCACTGTTCTTTTCCAAACCTTTTAATAAAGTAAAATCTTGCCAGGAGTGCTCCGAATATTTCCGGAAGTATTAAGTGAGGAAGCGCCCCAATTCCTCTTATCAAACCGTAAAAAAGCATGGCAGGAAGACCAAGAATAGTGATCAATAAGAAAGCAACTATACCCGATGTAAAACCGGCAACCATGATCATAGGTTTCAAAACCTGAAGTAAAAGCGAATTTCCTGATACTGTTGAACTTATCCAAACGGAAGAGTTCAACGCTTGAAGCTCCCACATTTTCTGAGCGTACGGATAAGCAGCAGAAGGGATCGGACCGAGTTTCCAGATAAACTGCCAGAAAACTATACTGCACACAAGTATCAGCGGCACCATAAATATCTCTGCTTTAATAATACTGGTTATCTTTGTGCCGGTTAATTCTATCTCTCTGAATTTCTGGGCATACCCTCCATAGTTGTCTATAGGAATAGGTGCGAACCAGATGTCCGCGCCCTTGTAGCCGCTTAGGATAAAAGTAGCTTCTCTAACCATTGGGATACCGGCCCATTGTCCTGACATACCTATCATCCTGGCGCTGATATATGAATTAATCGGAGTAAAAATAAAACCAAAAAAGATAAAGAAAAATATGGGAAAGCCCGGAATGAGAAGTTTACCAATTATTACAGTGCAAATAGTCGTGAACACAAATATTCCCAGAGCAAGAGGTATAGGAAAATCCCCCCTTCCTTCCGGAACCGCATTTCCAAAAATTTCTCCTTTCAGGGCTGCTTCTTTTCTGCTGGACCTTACTGTTTTAATTATCTGGTAAATACCAACAGCCGCAACGGCAAAGGCTATTCCGATACCAAAACTCAGCCAGAAGTCCAGGCTGTTTGAGAAAGAGGTTCCGATAGCATCCATTCCCGGCCTCCACCTGCTCAATATGCCTGCTTTATAAAGCATAGGATTTGCAATAAAACCTATAATAACACCTATAAAAGTTCCGACAACAAGCCAGAACGGAAGTATAAAACCGGTAAGTATTACTCCGATATTCATGGTAATACCGGTAGGTGTTGCCGGTAGAAGAGATTCAGTATTCTTTGTCATATCTACAAATGGCACTGGAAGGAGCTGTAATGTCTGATTGAACATAGCATTTGTAACCGTGGGAAGACCAACATAGACCGCTCCAAAAATAACGCCTATCATTGCCCCGATAGAAAATATTCTCCATCTCCAAGTTTCCTTCTTTTCTGTTGATTCCGCAAGGGCCGTCGCGCCTTGAACCGCAAGCGGAGCCATCGGGAAAGGTAATTTCTCTATATCAGATGTAACGCGAAAAAGCGTATATCCGAAGGTAAACCAGCTGATACGATAAAGGACCATACTAACTATAACGAGAGCTATCGGTTTTATCCAGTCTTTATGAAAGAAAGTCCGTTTAAGTATAGCTTCTGAATCTGCCGGAGGAGCTATCCAATGAGGTATTTTATCGGCAATACCAAATCCTATAGCTGCCTGTGACTGTACAAAATACTGATTCCAGATCAAACCGCCAAATTCACCGGCAATCATTGTACCTGCAACATAATAAAGAAGATATATTTCCTGCTTTCGAAGGGAAGTATATGATCTCTTGGCTATTTCGGCAAAAAGTATTATAGTCACCCATTGCGCGGCGGAACCTAAAGAATCCCCCATTACAAGTCCAAGATACATGGAACCCGGGAGCATTATCAGTGCCACAAAAAGCACACCGAGTATGGTCTTAAGATTAAAACCGTCCTCAAAAGAATCAGGAGTTTTAATAAGATCTCTGTATACTTTTAATTCATCTTCTTTTTTAAACATTTTCATTTATTGATCTTACTCCTTCTTGGATATACTTTTCCTTGCTCTGTTCGCTTAAAGTTCTCCAAATCAGGAACTGTTTTCTTATGCTGTCTAAGAAACCCCTGTTTACTCTCTCCCATGTATTAAGCTCGCCTGAAAGACGCTGTATACTAAACTTAATCTCAAATATATTCTGATCCTCAGTAAGCATTGTATCTATCTTGACAAGCTGGCTTATTCCGAGCTCAAAAGGCGCTATCCATACGGTCATCTCAAGATGGTAAGCTTCTTTATCCTGATTTTTTGACACGATAACTTTATCCGTGTAAAATCCCCCTACTGACGATTCGGTATGAAAATTAAAGAAATTGGAAAGAAATCCGTTTATTCCAAGAACGTCTTTTTTATTGACCGTAAAAGGAAGTTCAAAAGTCATATTGTCGCCGTCCGGTTTAGGGAACTTCCATTTTCTTGAAACATCCGGCACGGCCATCTGAGAAGCTTTGATAGCCGGGTATAATGTTGAAAGAAGCACGGTAATTATTACAATGCCGCAGGTCCCGACAGCTGACATCGAGGAGTAGTTAAGCATAAGTCCGGGAAGCAGATGGAAATCAGCTATAATTTTACTTAAAGTTTGCCCGAAGAGATAACCGGTGATCGCACCTATTGTCGCATACACGGCAGATTCGGCTATAAAAAGCGCGGAAATATGTGACGGTGCCAGCCCGACTGCGCTATAAGTTCCAATTTCCTTAATTCTTTCATAAACCGACCCAAGCATAGTATTCAATACTATGAAGGCGCCGATCAATAGCGGTATGAAAAGATTCCCGAGCCCGGAATACAGGTTGCTTCCGGTTGAGCTGTACAAGTAAGCTTCGCCTTTATCACCGACAAATACCGTAAGAGCAAGCCTCGGCATGAGTTTTTCTATTTCAGCTTTTAACACCTCCGGTTCATTTTTATTAAACTCAACCCTGACCGACCTTAAGTTCCCTCCCCAAGCTATAGGGAGTTCATACGGCACCAGAAGGACATTCTGTATTTGCATATGATTCATAACAGGGAAAGACATTTCTTCCCCGGCATTCGAGGAGCCTTGTTTTATGCCTTGTAAAGCCGAGAAATTGGCCGGTGTAAATATTTCATCATCAATATCTTTTGCATTGACAAATTTTTCCTCATTTATAATGCCTACAACTTTTAATTTTTTTCCCCAAATGTCTACGGAAGCTTTATCCATATCTTTTTCCGTAATGCCCAGTGCTTTAGCCATGGTTTCAGGTAAAACGCACGAATACATCTCCCCTGCTTTAAACCATCTTCCCGACTTAAGCATGCCGTTTGCAGAAACAAACTCTTTGTCCAGTTCGGTCATACCAAGCAAAGCATTTGTTGTGTACGACTTGCCGTTAAATATAGCTCTCACATATTTGGATATAAGCCAGCTTCTGGGTGCAACTTTTGCAACACCCTTGAAATGTTCTTTTAACTGAGAATAAACAGAATCTTCAAGCGCGTCCCAGTTGCCGCTCCTTACCATCAATCCTTCGTATGAAGCTTTATTATGCAGAGAGATCTTATTGAATTTTATATATGATTTTACGGAAGTAAATGAAAGCGTCGCAAACGTCAACAATATTAATGTAGTCGAAGTTAGAATGGCTCTACCGGGTCTCTTTCTTATATTCGAAATACCCAAACTAAAAGCTGTCGCAGTCGTAGTCATGCGGCTTATATCTGCCTGATGGACTCCGGTTATTGCCGCCCTTAACTCCCTCATCTGCACCGAAAATTTCGAATAAACTATGCTGATAACTATAATACCAAGCATCAAGATTATGAAAGCCAGGAATATAATATAAGGACTGGTGGATATACTAAAAGCAGGATGCACGAAATGAAGTATAATAAAAACTACCAGGAATATACCAAAGATAGCACTAATCTGCTTTTTGATATCGGAAAATCCGAATAACAACCGTTCCGCAAAATAAACAAAAGGTATTACAAGCATCATGTAGAACAATATACCCTTTACAACATCATTTGCGGTTCCCTGTACATCAGGATAAGCTCTAGCCTCGAAACCCCAGCTCTCTCTGCTAGCCTTAATGAATTTATCATATTTTTTTTCAGAAAGAGAAGTACTTGCCGTATCCAGTGAAGTTTTTGAGATCTTGTGGAGTTCATTCAGTCTGTCATTGGAGATACCGAACTTCTTCATTAAATTTATCCTGTACTCATCAAGCACCCACAAATCCCTGGCAACAAAAAACGGCGTGTAGTAAACCATAGGATTATCTTTTATCAGATAACCCGTTCCGGTCGGATTTGCTTCATCTGCATTTATAAGGATAGATTTTGTTCCAATGAGACCGCTTCCAAAATTAAATTTAAATCTTGAGTTTTCCTTGCCGAAGATAACTATAGTTGAAACAGCAAAAGAGCCGCTCTTGTTCCAGGCTTGAGGATTATGTCCGAAATAACTGTATTCTACAGGGGTGCTGTCGGTCTTTGCGTCAAAAACATTTATCAATACCGGCTGGAAGTAGGTCCGCTGGTCAACTATATTAAACAAGGTCATGCTTTTTGCTTTACAGACCACCAGGGTCCGGAATTTGGGCTCGTTCTGCAGGATATTTATTGTCTTGAATTTATCCTCGCCGTATCTTCCCAGGTCTTTGCTGTAAATTATTTCGCCGTCAGAGTCATCCATTTTAAAGGCTTTGAATGAATACATGTAGGATGAGTTATTCACGCGCGTATGCTGCGGGTGATATGGGACTTTGAACCCGCCCTTCTCATCGGTCATTAACACCATCAAATCTCTTACCCCGCTTACTGCAAGGGGTCTGTAATCTCTCTGAAGAAAAACGATGGCTCCGTGTACCGGCTTATTCGCCATAAAACTTTCCCTGGGGTCAAATTCAACGACCTGTCCGGTGCAATCATCCGCACCGTTTTTTTCTATCTTCTGAATATCAAAGGGAAGTTCATTGAAGGATAAATCATACATCAGTTGCGCCAGGAATTTTACCTGTTTTGAAAGATTGGAAATATTTACTGATTCAATATTGTCCAGCGTAGTATCTATTTTTGATCTCATATCGTTCAAGGTTACAAAAGAAAGTGCAATCTTTTTTGCGAGAACGGCCGGTTCATGTTCCAGAGAAATTTTATCCGGAATATAACTGTCCCAGGTCCTGCCTTGTTTTGCGGCAAGCATATCAACAAGGTAATCTTTTTTAAAGGAATCCGCAGTTTCAGATATGGCTTTTGTAAAATTCTGAAATCTTCTTGCAAGAATATCTCTTAGATCGTAGTAATGACCGCTTACTGTCATACCCAGCTCATCGGTCTGGGAGGACAGGTCTAAAGACATCAAAAAGCAATGTTTAAATGTTTTAAATTCATCATCGAATTTGTATTTGAGAAATTCTCTCATACCGACTAACCCTTCAAAATGAGCCGAGGTAGCCAGAAAAGCCACTGTTCTGCCGGGCCGGTTTTTTGAAGCGTATTTTGCCATCTCTAAAAACGCGGAAATACCGCAGGCGCTTTCCGCCCCGGGAGCAACAGCAGGTACAATTGACATGCTGTCATAGTAGGAGTTAATGATCATGCACTCACTTTTTAACTTTGCATCAGAACCTTCAATATAACCGATAATATTCTTTGATTTTCTTTTTTCCCACGTCATTTTTGCAGTCAGCGTGACAGACACATCACCCTTCTGCCCGATAAACTGAGCGGCTTCTTTTTTGCTTATAAAAAACCTGGGTAGATTGGCAGGAACACCCAAAAACTTGTTCTCCGCTTCCCTTCTTTCCGTATCGTCGGGTTCGACAAATATTACCGCTTTGGCTCCGAGCATGAAAGCATTAAGCCATTTTGTATCGCAATTAAAATCTGCAAGTATTATACTCCCTTTAATTTCCTTGCCGTTAAAATTAGAGATGTCCGCATCCCCGGTGTAATATATGTTACCGGTTATACCTTCGGGAGGCAGAGTGGATGTTCTGGCAAGATTTGGCCAGACAGAATAGATCTGGATCTCTTTTTTTGATCTGTTTATCTTTAGTTTGGCGCCTTTATCGACAGGAACAACAACTTCAAACTCAAACTCTTTAATGCCGGTCAATCCTGCTTTCCTGAACTCAGAAAGAATATAATCAGCAGCTTTATCGCATCCGGGATAACCGGAAACCCTGGATTTATAAGAAACAAGTTCCCGGATATTCTCTTTTAAACCTGCAGGCGATATTGTATCAATAGGCCGACTAACCCCGGCAAAAACCGGGGCGAAAGCTACTAATACAGCAGCAAATATTGCCTGCTTTATCTTATGGGAAAAAGCTATATATCTCACGCGAGAGCACCATTTGTAATACAGCGATTATAAAGGCAAGAAAAACCTCGGAGACAATGAACCCAAGGAATATCGGCCTTAATTTTTTATATATGGAACCTCCAAGGTAAGTAACCGCACTGGCTTTTATAAGCCAGCCTAAAAATACGGAGAACCAGAGCCTCCACATAGGACCATAATCCGAGCAAAAGCCCATTAGATAACCTACAGGATGGAACGGCCACCAGCCGAATCTTTGTCTCATGAACATTATAATAATTATGCCCAAGCCCCCAAGCGCGGAAAAAACTCCAAACTGCAACGGGGTCGCAGGTTTTGGAGTCTGCAGGTCATTTTGAAGCCCTGTATAGACAGATGTCGGCCCGCCATTGTAAGTCCACCAGCCGCCTTCACCCATGCTCATATTATTGCCGCCATATTTATATGATATAAACAAGAACGATGTAAAACTCACAATGAAACCGAGTAAAATTGCGCCGGCCATTACTACGAGTATTTTTTTTCTGTTTATTTTAAGATCATGCGCTATTTTTAGTCCGTCATTAATGAACGGCAGCGGATGAACCCTTAAGTCCATTACATATACCCAGTTGAACAAACCGCCCATGGTAATAGTCTGGGGGCTTAGCCCTGAAGTACCGGCTACAGAACTGATAATGCCGGAAGGCATAAAGTTTTGCTGAACATAGTATAAGCCGCCCTCGGCGACTATTCTTGACAGAATAACAATGATTACAATAAAGATGAGAACGGTAAACAGTCCATAAACCGGATTTACGCCTACTTTTGAAAGCATATAGGTAATAAGAATAACACCTGAAATAAGTCCAAAAAAAGCTATTTTATTTGTAAGCCCGTCTTCTTTTCCTCTGCTAAAAACTGTTTTCACTACGTCCTTTAAATGTTTTCTTGCATAATAAATACTCATGGCTATCATGACTATGTAGGCGCCGAACTGTTCGAACTGCATGAACTGGCCTCCGGGCGCGGGATTTAGACCCAAGGCAGAACCCAGAGCATACTGAACCTTGGCGTTAAGCAAGAAGAAGAACCACAAACTAAAAGAGACCTCTAAAGGAAGAAGGAAAGAAAATCCTATTACTGAGAAGAAAATGGAAACATACAACTCCTTCATCGCGGTCCACGGCGGTTCCGTAAACAAGAAGTTAAGCGAAATAAACGTCAACTGTATCTTGCTCAGCGAAGGAACGAAAGCTGTAATAATATTATAGGAATGAATCAGGAACGGGATAGCAAAACCCAGCCACATCAATTTATTTTTGAAGAACGGTGCGATTACATTATTTTCACTGTCCTTTACAATTTCCTCCGGAAACTGCACCAGAGGAAAAGAAAGACGCTCATTTTCTACCCACTGTTTTCTAAGAATTATTGCAAGGCAGAAATATATAAAATACAATACTGCGCTAAATACAAGAAAAGCAAGAAAAGGCTTTGTCCAGGAAGCCCAAGGCACCGCTACTCCTTTGGGAAGACCTGTAAAAAAATACTCAACCGCCTCGTTTATAGGTGTATTAGGATTGGGATCGGAAGGCATCAACCAGGGGGGTATATGTTTTACGATAATTTGTGCCCAGTTATTTTCCGGGGTCCCGTAGTAAAGCGGCGCCGCCATTGTCGGCAGGAAATACATGATCATCCCGACTGAAGGCAGTCCGATTGTCACAATCATCATGACATAAACCAGCATTGATTCTTGATCGCTCATTTTGTTCTTAAAAAAGCGCATTAGCCAGTTTACGAGGGTTGTTATGATGATCAGGGAAATGATGGCCCCGGGAAGAAAATAATAAGCACCAAAACCAACAGAATACTTTATGTCGGTTATGGTTGTAATAAAGCATAATAGGACTATCGAGATGACGCCTATTAGTATTGCCCTGAAAGTTATCCCTTCTTTCATAATTTTAGTTAGTACTTTACAGGATAATTCAAATTAAGTCAAGTGGAATATTATCGAAACAGAATAGCAGTTTTAACTGATTACACGTGTGTTTACAGGTTTTCCGGAGGTTTCTGCGGATCATCAACCGGTTTGGTTTCACTTATCGGATTAACGGTATTTTGATCCTGTTTCACCTCAAAAGAAGGTATTGAATCAGAGATCAAATCACTAATTCAGACTGTGTCGCAATTAAATTACTAACATGATATAATATGGCATATTCACTCCAAAGGAGCAAGCCATGTATCGCACTGGTGA
>MFGV01000069.1 GCA_001778375.1 Candidatus Firestonebacteria bacterium RIFOXYD2_FULL_39_29 | reverse complement strand
AATTAAGGTTTGCTATCAGAGAGGGCGGTCACACCGTAGGTGCAGGCGTCGTTTCTGAGATCTTAGAGTAAAGGACAACAGGATAAAAATGGATAAGCAGAAAATAAGGATAAAAATGAAGTCTTACGATCACAGGCTGCTGGATAAATCAGTAGTTGAAGTTGTGAACGTTGCAAAGAGGACCGGGGCCAGAGTTGTTGGTCCGATACCTCTTCCGACCAAGATCAGCAGATACACGGTTTTAAGATCGCCTCATGTTGACAAAAAGAGCCGTGAACAGTTTGAGATCAGGGTACACAAGAGGCTTCTGGATATATTGGAACCGACACCCAAGACCGTGGATATGCTTTCGAAGCTTGATCTTCCGGCGGGTATAGATGTTGAAATAAAGCTCTGATTAAAAGAGCGTTTTGAAAAATCAAGGAAGGGACTTTTATGATTAAAGGTAAAGGTATTTTAGGTAAGAAATTAGGAATGACTCAGATTTTGCATGAGGGCAAGGCAGAACCTGTAACAGTTGTTCAGGCCGGTCCGTGTGTTGTTACTCAGTTGAAAACTAAAAAAACTGATGGGTATGATGCTATTCAGGTTGGTTTTGTTGATAAGAAAAAGAATATTAATAAACCGAAAGCGGGACATTTTAAAAAAGCAAATACAACTCCAAAACAGTTTGTAAGAGAGTTCAGGGTTGAAGATGCTTCTAAATTTCAGCTTGGGCAGATTATAAGCGCTGATTTGTTTGTTCCCGGTGAGTATGTAAATGTTACCGGTTTAGATAAAGGTCGCGGATTTCAAGGTGTTGTCAAGAGATATGGTTTTAGGGGAGGACCTGGAAGTCATGGTTCGAATTTTCATAGGGCTCCGGGCGGTATTGGCGGAAGAGTCAGAGTTGCAGGACATATTTGGAAGGGTCGAAGAATGCCCGGACACATGGGAGATGAGACAAAAACAGCTCTTAATCTTCGGATAATTCTGGTAGAAAAGGAAGAAAATATTATACTTGTTAGAGGTGCTGTTCCCGGATCTAATGAGTCACTTGTGGTTCTGACAGCATCCAAGAATATTGCAAGGCTTATGAAACGTGATGAAAGAAGAAGGGATGAGGAAAATAAGCGGTTAGCTATGTTAGCTGCAAAAGAAAAAGCTGATAAAGAAAAGAAAAAAGCGCCTGCAAGACCGGCGGGAGGTAAGAAGTAGTGCCAAAGTTAAATGTACTTGATATGTCAGGTAAAGAAGTTGGAGATGTTTCGTTAAAAGATGATTATTTTGGGATTGCTCCAAGAAAAGACCTTATAACAGAAGCTGTGCTGAACGAATTAAATAACGAAAGACGGGGCACTGTTAAAGTTAAAACCAGAGGCGAAGTTTCCGGCGGTGGAAAGAAACCGTGGAATCAAAAGGGAACAGGCAGAGCAAGGCAAGGTTCTACCAGGTCTATTCAGTGGAGGCATGGCGGTGTTGCTCATGGTCCAAAGCAGAGAAAATTTGGTTATACTATGCCGGAAAAAGTTAAGAAGATTGCATATTGTTCGATAATGTCCGAGAAAATAAAAGAAAATGCTTTGGTTATTATCAGTGAAATGAATTATTCTAAACCTAAAACTAAGGATGCTGTTAATACTTTGAAAAATATAAAGGTGTTTGGGCTTAAGACTCTGATAGTGTCAGACAAAAAAGATGATGTTTTAAAGAAATCTATAGCTAATCTTGACGGAACAAAGTTGATATATTTGACCAATATAAACTGTCATGATCTTTTGAATTATGAAAGATTAGTATTTACAAAAGATGCGATTATAAATCTAGAAAAACAGCTGGAGAAGTAAAATGGAGCTAACACACGTAATTAAAAGACCTTTAATAACGGAGAAAGGTGCGGATTTAAAAGAAAAAAATTCCGTTTATGTTTTTGCCGTTGATGTGAATGCGAATAAGATAGAGATTAAAAGAGCAGTTGAAAAACTGTTCAGTGTCACCGTGGAAAGAGTAAATACGGTGATAGTTGCTGGAAAACAAAGACGCCTTGGTCTTCGTAAGGGCCTAAAGCCTGATTGGAAGAAAGCGTATGTTACGCTGAAAAAAGGCACTAAAATCCAGCAGCTAGAAGTTTAAGGAGTAAAAATATGCCAGTTAAAACATACAAACCAACAACTCCTTCTAGAAGGCAGATGACGGTTGATACGTTCGAAGATATCACAGTGTCAAAACCTGAGAAATCGCTTCTTTCAAGGCTTAAGAAGAATGCCGGTCGTAACAGTTATGGCAGAATTACCGTAAGACATCAGGGCGGCGGAACATCCCCGGCGTATCGTATTATTGATTTCAAAAGGAATAAAATAGGTATTCCCGGGTTTGTGTCTACTATCGAGTATGATCCTAATAGAACAGTAAGGATTAGTCTTATTGTTTATAAAGATGGAGAAAAAAGATATATATTAGCTCCCGTTGGATTAAAGGTTGGTGATACTATTATTTCAAGTGAGTCGGCAGATATAAAAATAGGCAATTGCCTTCCTTTGAAAGCGATACCAGTTGGTACAATTGTTCATAATGTTGAGCTGGCAAGAGGAAAAGGTGGTCAGTTTGGACGTTCAGCAGGTACCTCAATTACCCTCATGGCAAAAGAAGGCGGTTATTGCACGCTTAAGATGCCTTCTAATGAAATGCGTATGGTTGATGTGGAATGTTTTGCAACAATTGGTCAAATGGGAAATCTCGACCATGAAAATATTAATATTGGTAAAGCGGGAAGAAACAGATGGAAAGGAATACGCCCGACTGTAAGGGGTATGGCGATGAACCCTTGTGACCATCCTCATGGAGGCGGTGAGGGCAGAAGTAAAGGTAATAATCATCCTGTTTCTTACTCAAATGTTCCTACTAAGGGATATAAGACCAGAAAAAATAAACGAACATCAAAATTTATTGTTAAGAGAAGACGGTAATAGCTTAATATATTAATAAGGAGAAAATGAATGAGCAGGTCAGCAAAAAAAGGCCCTTACGTTGATGAAAAGATTTTAAGGAAAGTAAATAAAATAGAGACGGAAAAAGGCAAAAAAACTATTAAAACTTGGTGCAGAAGATGTTCCATTGCACCCGAAATGGTTGGTTTTACTTTCTTGGTGCATAACGGTAAAAAATTTATTTCTGTTTTTGTTACAGAGCAAATGGTTGGGCATAAACTTGGCGAGTTTTCACCTACAAGGACCTTTAAAGCCCACAGGGCGCCTACAGAAAAAGCGTCGGGTTTAACTTAATAACATAATGTAAGGAGCTAATTAAAATGGAAGCTAGAGCAGAATTTAAGTATTTAAGAATACCTGACAGAAAAATAAGAGTAGTGATGGAGCTGGTAAAAGGCAAAAAGGTAGATGTTGCCATAAATGCATTAAAGTTTACCAATAAAAGAGGTTCTGATATAGTATCAAAGCTTCTAAAGTCTGCTATTGCCAATATCACGGCTAAGCAGGGAGTTGATATTGAAAAGTTGTTTGTAAAGACTGCCTTTGCGAATCAAGGACCTTCTTTTAAAAAGCTACATGCAAGAGCTATGGGCAGAGGCGGAGTAATAAAAAGAAAATTCTGTCATGCTTCTATTATTGTTAGCGATGAATTTAAGGAAAAAGTTAAAACAGGGAAAACAAAAACTGATGCGGTTGTAGACGCAGTAAAAGAAAATGTTAAAGAAGCTAAAGCAAAAATAGCTAAAGAAGAAAAATCAAAGAAATAAGAGATTTTAAGGAGGAGTTTTAATGGGTCAGAAAGTTCACCCCTTTTCTACAAGGATAGGGGTCATACGCGGATGGGAGTCCAGATGGTTCGCAGAGAAAAGTTATGCGGCCAATATTCTTGAAGACTGGAAAATTAGGAATTTTATTAATGAAAAGCTTGAACATGCGGGAATCGCCAGAGTGGAAATAGAGCGTACAGTAGGGAAGGTGCTGGTTATTGTTCATACAGCAAAACCCGGAATTATTATCGGGAAGAAAGGTTCCGAAGTTGATGAACTTAAAAAGAAGATTCAGCAGATGACAAAAAAGGATATCTATATCAGTATTATGGAAGTAAGAAATCCTGCTATAGATGCCAAGATTGTCTCAAAGAGTGTTGCGGTTCAGCTGGAAAAAAGAATATCGCATAAAAGAGCAATGAAAAAAGCAGTTATTGCTGCTTTGGCTGCAGGGGCAAAGGGAATTAAAATAATGTGTTCCGGTCGTCTTGGCGGTAATGATATAGCAAGAAGAGAATGGTATAGAGAAGGACGTGTTCCGCTTCATACGTTTAGAGCAAATATAGATTACGGTGCAACAGAAGCTATGTGTGCATATGGTAAAATAGGTGTTAAAGTCTGGATATTTAAAGGTGAGGTTCTTCCCGGTTCCGGTTTTATAAATATGACGGAGACAAAAGAAGTACGGGATCCGAGAGACAATAGGAAAGACCATAGAAGACATGATAGTCGTCCTGCTGACAGGGCTGCGAAACCGGTAGTTGCGGAGGTTAAAGTGCCTGCGGTTGAACCAAAAACTGAGGAAAAAAAGTAATTTTTAAAGGAGTAAGTTTATGTTGTTTCCAAAAAGAGTGAAATTTAGAAGGTCTATGAGGGGCAGGATGAGAGGTATGGCAATGTCCGGCTCTGAGTTTAACTTCGGTGAGTATGCAATTAAGTCAATAGAGTGCAGCTGGGTAACAGCCCGTCAAATAGAAGCAGCCAGGGTTACTATTGTGCGTTCAATGAAAAAGGGCGGTAAGGTTTGGCTTCGTATATTTCCTGATAAACCTGTATCTAAGAAACCGGCTGAAGTTAGAATGGGTGGAGGTAAACCCGGTCCGGAGTTTTGGGTTGCAGTTGTTAAGCCCGGAAGAATTCTTTTTGAAGTTGCAGGTGTCACTGAAGAAGTCGCAAAGGAAGCTTTAAAAATGGCAGGTTATAAACTTCCTGTATTAACGAAATTCATTAAGAGGGCTGATTAAATATGAAAACTAAAGAAATAAGAGATTTGACTCCGGAAGAAATTACGATAAAGTTAGTAGAAAAAAAGAAGGAATTAATGGAGATAAAAATGAAGCATGCAATGCGCAGCCTGGAGAAAGTGAATCTTATTCCCGAGGTAAGAAAAGACATTGCTAAAATGTTAACCATCTTGAAAGAAAAACAAAAAGGAGCTAAGTAAGTGAAAGTCGGAAAGCAAACCAGAGTAGGTGTCGTCATTGGCGACAAAGCATCTAAAACGGTGCAAGTAAGCATACTTCGTACTAAAAAAGAAAAAATATTGGGTAAAATTATTAAAATTTACTCAAAGTATGCGGCGCATGATCAAAATGAAGAAGCAAAATTGGGAGATGTTGTTGAAATTGAAGAATGCAGTCCGATAAGCAGGACAAAAAAATGGAAGGTCGTAAAAATAATCAAAAAGTCTGCAGTGGAAAATATTGAATTGAAAGATGAGCTTGAAGTGCTTAAGCCGGTAAAAAAAGAGACAGAAGAAAAGGCAGAGGGAGTTTAATATGATTCAGGTACAATCAATGGTTGAAGTAGCCGACAATACCGGTGCGCAGAAGCTGATGTGCATTAAGGTGTTGGGTGGCAGTAGAAAAAGATATGCTTCCCTGGGTGATATTATTGTTGGGGCCGTAAAGGAAGCCATTCCGAATAAACTGGTGAAGAAAAGCGAGGTTGTAAGAGCTGTTATAATTCGGACCAAAAAAGAGGTAAGAAGAAAAGACGGTTCGTATGTGAAATTTGACGAAAATGCGGTTATTCTGATTAATGATCAGCTTAATCCCCGGGGAACCAGAGTGTTTGGGCCCGTGGCCAGAGAATTAAGAGATAAAAACTTTATGAAGATTATCTCTTTGGCATCGGAGGTTGTTTAAATGTCGGCGCTTAAAACAAAATTAAGAAAAGGCGATACAGTAGAGCTGATTAGCGGTGAGGATAAAGGTAAAAAGGGTAGAATTCTCCAAATTACAAAAATAACAAATAAGAGAGGCGATGAAATAACTAAGGTTATTGTTGAAGGTGTTAATTTTATGAAGAAGCACATTAAACCCAGTCAGCAAGCTCCTCAAGGCGGTATCGTTTCGAAAGAGGCTGCTCTTAGTATATCTAAAGTTATGCTTGTTTGCCCAAGATGCAGTAAGCCGACAATGGTTAGGATGAAGTTTTTAAAAGATGGAAAAAAAGCAAGAGCCTGCAAAAAGTGCGGCGAATTGACAGAGGGATAAAGGATTAATATATGATGCCAACATTAAAAGAGCTTTACAGAACAAAGATAGTGCCGGAAATGATGAAACAGTTTAAATACAAGTCTGTTATGCAGGTTCCAAAACTTGTTAAGGTAAGTATGAACGTGGGTATGGGTAAGGCAGCAGATAATGTAAAGCTTATTGATGCCGTGGTTGCCGAACTTGCGGCGATAACCGGGCAACATCCGGTAATTACGAGATCAAAAAAGGATATTTCTAATTTTAAAATAAGGATAGGAAATCCAATTGGTGTCATGGTTACTGTCAGGAATGACAGGATGTATGAATTTTTGGATAGGTATATAAAAATTGCTCTTCCCAGATCGAAGGATTTCAAAGGCGTGTCTGATAAGTCTTTTGATGGCAGGGGTAATTATACTATGGGAATAAAAGAACAGATCATATTTCCTGAAGTAGATGTTGATAAAACTGATCAGATACATGGTATGGACATTACAATTGTAACAACGGCTAAAACTGATGCGGAAGCGAAAGCGCTTCTTGAGTATTTTGGTATGCCGTTTAAGAAGCAGGGGGTTTAAGGTGGCGAAAACGTCTTGGATTGTAAAAAATGAACGTGAACCTAAATATAAAACAAGAAAGTATAATAGATGTAAGATTTGCGGGAGAAGGCGCGGTTATTACAGGAAATTCGGCGTATGCAGAATTTGTTTCAGGAAACTTGCCCAGGAAGGAAAGATACCTGGTGTCAGAAAAGCAAGCTGGTAAGGAGAAAAAAAGATGGCATCAGTAGATACAGTAAGTAATATGTTAACAAAAATAAGAAACGCCAACAAAGCGATGAAGGAACAGACTGATATTCCTTACTCTTGGCTTTCTTATGAAATCCTGAAGATTATCCAGAAGGAAGGTTATGTTAAGAACTTCAAAAGGATTGATGACAGGAAGAAAGGTGTTATTAGAGTATATTTGAAGTATTCAAATAAAGAAAGGGTGATTTCCGGGATTAAATCAGTTTCTACTCCTGGTTTCAGAGTTTACAGAGGTTCAAAAGAATTACCAAAAGTACTTGATGGGTATGGTGTTGCAATTATCTCTACATCAAAAGGTCTTATGACAGACAAAGATGCGAGATTGAATAATGTTGGCGGTGAAGTAATCTGTCAAATATGGTAGGAGGAATTAATGGCTAGGGGCGGAAATAATCCGGTTTTAGTACCGGCAAATGTTAAAGTAGCAATAGCAGATAATGTTGTAAGGGTTGAAGGCCCTAACGGAAAACTTGAAATGAAGCTTCCGTCTAAATTGAAAGTTGAGTTTAAAGACGGGAAAGTTACTGTTATTAAGGAAACAGAAGAAGCTCAGGTTAAGTCAAATCACGGGACAGTAAGAGCAAGGATCGCCGTAATGATTAAAGGTGTTACGGAACAATATACAAAAGTACTTATGATCGAAGGTGTTGGTTTTAAGGCGGCTATTGCAGGTAACAAGCTTTCTATGACTCTTGGCTTTTCTCATCCCGTGGAGAGAATTCTCCCTGCAGGTGTTTCGGGATCTGTAGAGAAAAATACTGTAATCACATTGAAATGTGCGGATAAAGAATTACTCGGTGATTTTGCAGCTCAAATCAGGAAGATCAGAGTGCCTGATCCTTATAAAGCAAAAGGTATTAAGTATGCCGGTGAACATATTAAGAGAAAAGCCGGTAAAACAGCAGGCGGCGCAACCGGTGGAGGAAAGTAATCATGGCGTTTAATAGAGAAGCATTAAGAGTAATGAGACATAAAAGAACCAGAAAAAAAGTTATAGGAACTACAGGTCGTCCAAGAATGTGTATTAAGAGAAGTTTGAAACATACTTATGCTCAGCTTGTTGATGATGTAACAGGAAAAACTTTGCTTACGGTTTCTACACTTTCCAAAGAACTGAAAGGAAAATTAAAAGCCGGAGATAATCAGATTGCTGCAGAGGCAATCGGAGTATTGCTTGCTAAAAAGTGTATTGAAAAAGGAATAAAAGCTATAGTATTTGACAGGAGCGGTTATATTTACCACGGAAAAGTTAAAAAACTGGCTGATGCAGCCAGAAAAGAAGGATTGGTTTTTTAAGGAGGGATATCTTGTCTAGGATTGATTCATCAAAGTATGAATTGAAAGAAAAAGTAATCAGTATTAAAAGAGTCTCCAAAGTAGTAAAGGGCGGAAAGCGAATGTCTTTCAGCTCTATTGTGATAGTTGGAGATCAGAAAGGTCATGTGGGTGTCGGAATAGGCAAAGCAAATGAAGTTCCTGACGCAATCAAGAAGGGAGTTGAAGACGCAAAGAAAAACCTTTTTGAAGTTCCGCTTTCAGGTGCTACAATTCCTCATACGGTACTTGTTCATTTTGGCGCGACAAGATTACTCTTGAAACCGGCTTTCCCGGGGACCGGAGTTATAACGGCCGGAGCGGTACGTGCCGTCGTTGAACTTGCGGGAATAAAAGATATTTTAAGCAAAACTATAGGATCAACAAATCCATATAACCTGACGAAAGCGACAGTTGTAGCGCTTAAGTCTTTAAAAAGAATAGATAGACTTGCAGAACTCCGGGATAAAAAAATTGAAGAATTGTTGGTATAGTGAAAAAGTAGCGGGTAACGAGTGACGGGTTGCGGGTGCTGTATTGAGGTAAAAGTGATAAGAATTGGAATCTTTTAAAAGTAGGGGAGATTTATGATGAAGCTTAATGAGTTGAAACCGAACAAAGGTGCCAGAAAAAAAAGAAAGAGAATTGGGTTTGGAATAGGCAGCGGCCATGGCAAAACCTCTACAAAAGGCAATAAAGGTCAAAATGCCAGAAAACACGGGAATAAGGTAGGATTTGAAGGCGGTCAAATGCCTTTAGTAAGGCGCGCGCCTAAAAGAGGTTTTACTAATATTTTCAAAACAAAATATGCTATTGTAAATGTTTCTGATCTTAATAGATTTGAAAATGGAGAAACGGTAGACATTAAGTCTTTAATAGCAAAGCGATTGATTGATAATGGCTCCAAACTTGTAAAAGTACTCGGAGACGGGGAACTTAAGAAAAAGTTGACCGTAAAAGCGGCGAAAGTAAGTAAAAAAGCGGTGGAAATAATTAAAGCAGCAGGGGGAGAGATAAAGTAGGATGTTTAAAAGCTTCTTTGAAGGTTTAAGAAATATTTTCAAGATACCTGAGCTTAGAGATCGCGTGGTGTTTACTCTTGGGATGCTTATGATTTATAGGCTGGGTTGTCACATCCCTACACCGGGTATTGATGCTGCAGCACTCTCTTCATTTATGAAGGCACAACAGGGCGGCATTCTCGGTTTTCTTGATCTCTTTACGGGCGGGGCCTTTAAAACTTTCTCCATTTGTGCTCTGGGTGTAATGCCCTATATAAGTTCGTCGATTATAATGCAATTACTTACTCCTGTAATTCCTGCTTTGGAAAAACTTTCAAAAGAAGGCGATGCCGGCAGGAAGAAGATTAGTCAATATACGAGATATGGGGCGGTTGTTCTTTGTGCTGTGCAAGCTTGGACCATGACCTTTTTGATGCACAGTATAGGAAGAGGCATTGTAAATAACTGGGGTATAAGTTTTCAGTTAACTACAGTACTTACTCTTACGACAGGTACAATGTTTTTAGTCTGGTTGGGAGAGCGTGTTACGGAAAAAGGCATTGGAAATGGCATGTCATTGATAATTTTTGCAGGTATTGTTGCCAGAATTCCTACTGAAATTATAAATACCTACAGGCTTTGGTTAAACAATGAATTGTCTATAGTTACTATCTTCCTTGTTCTGGCCGGAATGCTTGCAATCGTGGCTTTTGTTGTGATGATTCAAACTGCAGCCAGAAGAATTCCTGTGCAATATGCTCAAAGGGTGGTTGGCCGGAAAGTTTACGGAGGGGCTGCTACATACTTGCCGCTCAAAGTTGATTTTTCAGGTGTTATTGCAATCATTTTTGCATCTTCTGTTTTATCTGTACCATCAATGATTGCAAAACCGTTTGCTGATAACGTGTTTTTCGAAGCAATAGTTAACTGGTTATCCCCGGGTCAATCCGTATATCTGATACTTTATGGAATTCTGGTGATATTCTTTTGTTTTTTCTATACTGCCGTTGTTTTCAATCCGGTGGATGTAGCTGAAAATATAAAGAAATACGGAGGTTTTATTCCCGGAGTTCGTCCCGGTGAACCGACAGCAAAATTTATCGATTACACACTTACAAGGGTTACTTTGGTTGGAGCGCTTTCGATAGCGGCAATAGCAATTATACCTGATATACTTATGAGAACGGTAAATATACCGTTTTATTTTGGCGGAACATCACTACTGATTGTTGTAGGTGTTGCGCTTGATACTATGAAGCAAATAGAATCTCATTTACTCATGAGACACTATGATGGCTTTATGAAAGACAGCAAATTAAAAAGCAGAGCCGGTTTTTAATGAACCTTATTATTCTTGGAGCACCGGGTGCAGGAAAGGGAACACTTTCTGATGCTCTGGTAAAAGAAATTAAAATTCCGAAGATTTCGACGGGAGATATGCTGAGGAAAGAAGTAAAAGATAATACTCCTTTGGGTCTGAAAGCAAAAGAAATAATGGCAAAAGGTGCTTTGGTTTCCGACGAAATAATTAATGAACTGTTGAAAAATAGAGTTAAGATGTCAGACTGTAAAAATGGATTTATGCTTGACGGGTTTCCAAGGACGATTAATCAGGCGAAAGAACTTGATAAAATAATGAAAGAAGTAAATATGGAAATCGATTTAGTGGTTAATCTGGTTATTTCGGAAGAAATCATTGTTAAGCGATTGACAAATCGCAGAGTATGTAAGAAATGCGGTGCAAATTTCAATCTTGTTTCATTGCCTCCAAAAAGGGAGGGCGTTTGTGATCTTGATGCAGGAGAGCTTTACCAGAGAGCCGATGATAATGAGGTTACAATTAGAAACAGGCTTCAGGTTTATGCTAGAGATACGGAGCCCTTGATAGATTATTATGCTCAAAAAAGTTTACTTAAGGATGTTGCAGCTGAAAAAGGTATTTCTGATATGGTAGAAAAGTTCAATAAAATAATTGCTGATAAAAAAAGCAAGTAATGTTGATTCTTAAAACTCAGGCAGAAATAGAGCAGATGAAGATCAGCTCGAAGCTGACAGCCGAGGTTTTGAAGAGACTGGAAAAAGAAATTTATCCGGGGATAACTACCGGAGAGTTGGATAAGATAGCAGAATCTTTGATAAATGAAAAAGGCGGCAAGCCCAGCTTTAAAGGGTATCGTGGTTATCCTGCAAGTATCTGCGCTTCCTTAAACGAGGAAGTAGTGCATGGGATCCCGGGATCCAGAAAAGTTAAAGAAGGCGATTTACTGAAGATTGATATCGGAGTCTTTAAAGAAGGTTTTCACGGGGATGTTACCGAGACCTACGCAGTCGGAAGAGTTTCTTTGGAAGCAAAGAAACTTAAGGATGTCACCGAGAAAGCTCTTTATGCCGGAATAAGTATGGTCAGCTCTGAAAACAGGGTTGGAGATATTTCAAGTATGGTGCAAAAGATTGCTGAAGAAGAAGGTTATACCGTGGTACGTGAATTTACGGGACATGGTATAGGCAGAAATCTTCATGAGGATCCGCAGGTTACGAATTTTGGTAAAGCAGGTACAGGAATAAGGCTTAAAGAAGGGATGGTTTTTTGCATAGAACCCATGGTAAACATGGGAACGGCGGAAGTGGAAATACTTAAAGACCATTGGACCGTGGTTACAAAAGACAGAAAATTATCTGCGCATTATGAGCATACAGTGGCAATTGTAAACGGAAAAGCCGAGATACTTACCCGGTATTAAAAGGAAATATGACAAAAGAAGGAAATATAGAAGTAGAAGGTAAGATAGTTGAATCGCTGCCGAATGCTATGTTTCGGGTGGAATTAGATAAACCGGAAAAAGCGCCTAAAGATCAAAAAGGTCCGGTAGTCTTAGCCCATATTTCCGGAAAGATGAGGATGCATTTTATCCGTTTGCTTCCGGGAGACAGGGTAAAATTAGAGCTTTCGCCTTATGATCTCACAAGAGGCCGAATAACTTATAGGATAGGGTAGAAAAATGAAAGTAAGAGCATCAGTTAAAAAGATTTGTGATAAGTGCATGGTAATAAAAAGAAAGGGTGTTGTTAGAGTAGTTTGCTCTAACCCCAAACATAAACAAAGACAGGGGTAATATTCCAAGGAGGAGTAAATTGGCCAGGATTGCG
Organism: Candidatus Firestonebacteria bacterium RIFOXYD2_FULL_39_29; assembly: GCA_001778375.1. Lineage (NCBI taxonomy): Bacteria > Candidatus Firestoneibacteriota > Candidatus Firestonebacteria bacterium RIFOXYD2_FULL_39_29. The sequence continues at coordinate 3,562 of MFGV01000069.1, read as the reverse complement.
GGTGTTGATTTAGCGAGAAATAAAAGGATTGAGATAGCTCTCGGATATATTTATGGCGTGGGTAGAGCGACAGCTAATAAGATTTTAAGAGATACCGGAGTTAATCCGGATACTAAAGTCCATGAACTAACTGAAGGTGATATCAAGAAAATAAGGGAGTATCTGCAGACCATCAGAGTAGAGGGCGACCTTCGCAGAGATGTTACGATGAACATTAAACGTCTCATTGATATAGGCTCTTACCGGGGGCTTCGTCACAAAAGAAGCCTTCCTGTCCGTGGTCAGCGTACCAAGACTAACTCGAGAACAAGAAAAGGCCCGAGAAAGACGGTGGGTGTAATGAGAAAAGAAGTAAAAGCAGTGGTTGATAACGCAGCAAAGAAATAAAACTCGCGCTTATCCGCCTGAAAGATTGCCGGACAGTCTGTGCGGGGTTTTGATGATAGGAAGTTTATATTATATGTGTCAAAATTCTTTGGTACGAGCGTCATAAAAAGGATTTGTTCGAACAAAAGAGATTTAGAACGCAATCAAGGAGAATAACTAAATGGATGAAGCAAAGAAAGAAACGAAATCGCAGACTGCAGCACCTGTCGCAGCTCCGGCTTCTGCTCCTGCAAGAGAAATAAAAAAACCTGAAAATAGGCCGATGAAAAAAGGTACTGCCCATATTTTTTCAAGTTTTAATAATACGATTATTTCAATTGCTGATGTTACAGGCAAAGTTGGTGCATGGGCCTCTTCCGGAAGCGTCGGGTTTAAAGGTTCGAGAAAGGGAACTCCGTTTGCGGCGCAGCTTGCGGCTGAGACTGCGGCAAAGAAGGCTTTTGATAAGGGTTTTACCCATGTGGAAGTGCATGTTAAAGGTCCCGGAGCGGGCAGAGAATCGGCTATCAGATCGATTCAAACCGCCGGGTTGAAAATTACTTTAATCAAAGATGTCACGCCTATCCCTCATAACGGGTGCAGGCCAAGAAAGAAAAGAAGAGTATAACCTTAAGGAGGATCTAAGTTGGCTAGGATTACTGGAGCAAAATGCAGGTTGTGCAGAAGAGAAAAAATTAAGCTTTTTTTAAAAGGTGACAGGTGTTATACCGGCAAATGCGCTATTGAGAAAGGCGGTATTATCCCCGGTCAACACGGAAAAAAGATGTCAAAACTCTCCGAGTATGGTATTCGTCTGAGAGAAAAACAGCGTGCGAAGAGAATTTATGGCATGAACGAAGGCCAATTCAGGCGTTTCTATGGTATAGCAGCAAGAAAGAAAGGCGTTACCGGCGAGTATCTTTTAAAGCTTCTTGAAAGCCGTCTTGACTCTGTGGTTTATAGAGCAGGCTTGGCTGCTTCAAGGGACGCGGCAAAAATATTAGTACTTCACGGGCATGTCCAGGTAAACGGTAAGTTTGTGAACATAGCTTCATATGTATTAGAGCCCGGAGATGTTATTAGTATCAGGGAAAAGTCAAAAGGAATGAAAGCAATAAAGATGAGCGTTGACAGGATCAAGGAAAGAGGCGGTATTACTTCCGGTGCCTGGCTTGATGTCGATTTTGACAATCTCAAGGTAACTTTTAAGAAAATGCCTGAAGAAGCCGAGATCGGCTCAATACTTAATAAACAGCTGATCGTCGAATTCTATAACAGATAATTAGGGGGAAAAATTATGAAATGGAAAAGAATGGAGATGCCAAAGAGCATGGAAGTTGATTCCGGCACCCTTACCGGCGTTTATGGGAAATTTGTTGCCGAACCCTTTGAACGGGGGTATGGACAGACTGTAGGTACAGCGTTAAGAAGAGTTTTGCTTTCCTCAATCCAGGCTGCTGCGATTACTTCTATGAAAATAGAAAATGTACTGCACGAGTTCGGTACCATTAAAGGTGTTTCGGAAGATGTTACGCATATCATTTTGAATGTGAAACAAATAAAGATAAACCTTCACGGTAATGCACCAAAAAAATTATCTTTGAGTGTCGAGGGCCAGAAAACGGTAACGGCCGGAGATATTACTCCCGATGCTGAAATTGAAATAGTCAATCCTGATCTGGTTATTGCGACTACCACTTCTGCAAGCGCAAAGCTGAATATAGAGTTTACGGTCGATACAGGGAGAGGCTATGTTGCAAGTGAAGATAATAAAAAAGAAGATGCCCCCATCGGTGTGATTCCGGTGGACTCTATATTTACACCTGTAACCAGGGTAAACTATACGGTTGAGAATACAAGAGTCGGACAGCAGACAGATTACGAAAAGCTTATTCTTGAAATCTGGACAGACGGCAGAATCAAACCGGAAGAAGCTCTGTCTTATTCCTCGAAAATCATGAAAGATCATTTGACGGTGTTTATCGGAAATGAAGAAGAATTGGTAATGGAAGACGAAAGTGCTGTAGATAAGAATAATGCTCAAATGGAAGAGATGTTGAAAAAGAGCGTTGATGAACTTGAACTCTCTGTCCGTTCTGCAAATTGTTTAAAGATAGCAGGGATTAAGACAATTGATGAGTTGGTAAAGAAGAATGAGAATGAAATGCTCAAGTACCGGAACTTTGGCAAGAAGTCCTTAAAAGAGATAAGTGATATTCTTAAGAGCATGGGACTTACTTTTAATATGGACCTGAATTCTCCTGATATTCCCGAGGATTGCGAGCTTCCTGAAGATGTAACCCCGATTTATGTTGAGAAAGAAAAAAAACCAAAGAAGAAGTAGGAGCTAAATTATGAGGCATAGAGTAAACGGTAATAGATTAAGCAGAGTGTATGAGGTAAGAAAGGCGCTGATTAAGAACCTGGAAACTTCGTTATTTAAGTCAGAGAGGATCGTAACAACTCTGGCAAAAGCGAAGGTACTCCGGGGAAGCGCCGAAAAACTCATTACACTGGCAAAAAAAGGCGGACTTTCAAATATACGCCGCATTGAGCAGTCTATCAAAGAAAAGAGCGTGCTCTTTAAGCTCCTAAATGTTATAGCCCCGCGTTTTAAAGACAGGAACGGCGGCTACACCAGGATAATAAAGTATAAAAACAGAAAAGGCGATGATGCGTTGGTAGTAATGATAGAGCTCGTCGTAAGACAGAAAAAAGAAAAAAAGATAAAAAAAGGCGAGAAACCGGAAGAAAAAGGAAAAGAAGCAGAAGCCCAAGCCCCGGCAAAAAAGTAGTTTTAAAAGATACTGATCAAAAGGCGCCTGTAAAAGGGCGCCTTTTTTATTGAAAAGTAATTAGAATAATTGTCTCCTTGGTCTTGATTGTAGGTTACTTCCTATCCAAAAAACAAAGTAGAACTATTCAAATTAGAACTTAATACAATTTTCATGTCTATTCCATAATCAGTGAAATCCCGTAGCTTTGCAATCTGTGGAATCGAATCAGAAATCCCGCAAACCCTTAATATTTTGCAAGTCAACAATGTTATGTGTTCTGCTTCGGATTTCTGGTGCCTATTTCCCACTTGACTACTATCCCACCATGCAGTATAATTAATCAGATGTCCTATAAGAAGTAAATAGGGAAATATGTCAAAGAACAATCGATCTTTGAGAAATTAGGAGCAAACAAAGAC
>MFGV01000068.1 GCA_001778375.1 Candidatus Firestonebacteria bacterium RIFOXYD2_FULL_39_29 | reverse complement strand
AGTGCGATACATGGCTTGCTCCTTTGGAGTGAATATGCCATATTATATCATGTTAGTAATTTAATTGCGACACAGTCTGAATTAGTCATTGTTTTTCAAGGGGGATTTATGAGCCAATATACATGTTCCGGAAAAACTTTTCTTGCTAAAGAGGATCTGAAAGCCCTCGGGCTTCGCTGGGACGGGCAAAAGAAATGTTGGGCGGGTGAGCTGCCGGATGATAAACTGGATAAACTCAAAGAGCTTGCCATGCAGTTCAGCTTTAATGTATCCAAAAATGGAATGATTGTATTTGGAGATGAGAGATAGCAGGGACAGTAAGGAAAGCAAAGACAGCAAAGACAGCAAGTAAAGAAAGAGCAGTAGAAGACGCAAATTGAGCAAAGCCTAAAAACAGTCGCTATTCCAGGGAATCAACCCATTTATTATTTTAGCAAGCAATTAATTGTTGATTTTCACGACTATACTATAGCCCTATAAAGGACAGTATTTTAATGCCGTTAGAAGATGAAATATATATTGAACAGTGTAAAAACGGGGATAATACAGGGTTTTTTAATTTAGTAAACAAATATAAAGGCATGATATTTTCAGTAATTTTACAAAGAAATATTGATAGGAATAATGCGGAGGATTTGACACAAGAGGTGTTTATTAAAGCTTATAATTCAATACATAAGCTGAAAAACCCTGATAAATTTGCCAGTTGGTTATATGGTATTGCGTATCACACAAGCATTGATTGGATACGAAAACGAAAAAAAGAGAAAACGATTGATATCGAAAATGTAGCTAATTTAAATATATTTAATGATCAGCAAGATGATGATGAGCAAAAGGAAAGAATGAAAATACTTCATGAAGAATTGCAAAAACTACCGGAGGCTGTGAAATTAATACTTATGTTCCGGTACATTGATGGTTTTTCTTATGAGAAAATAAGCAGCGTTTTAAATCTGCCGGTTTCAACTATTGAAACAAGACTTTTCAGGGCGCGGCAGTTATTGAGGGCCAAAATGACAAAAAGAGAAGGTGGGTAATGCATAAAAATATAGAAAAACTTATATTGAAATCTTTTGAGAATAAACTGACACAACAGGAACAACGTGAGCTTGATCAGCATTTACTTACGTGCACTTCTTGTAATGCTTTATTTGAAGCATATAAGCGTGATGACATGACTCTGAGCAGTATTTTTAAAGACAAAAAATTGTCACCGGGATTTAATGATAATTTGGCTAAAGCAATATCGAACGAAGTTCAAAGAAAAACGACAATTAATGTTAAAAAAAGTATTTTTAAGATGTCATTTAGCGTCTCCTGGGGAATTGCCGCAGTCCTGCTGCTTGTTATTGTGAATTTGGCGACATACTTCTATTTTGGGCAGGTGAAAGGACAATCAACAAACCATCAGCGAAATCCAATTGGACTGAGCAAATCAAATACATCAAATACGGATATATCAAAAGCGCAGAAAACAACTACAGATTTGCCTGGAGAAAACATATTAAAATCTGAAAAAAAAGAAATTATTGAGGAAAAACAGCATGAAGGATTATCTAAAGAAAATGAAATAGTCAAATATTTAGGATCATATGTGGAACCTGCTAGGGAATTTGGCGAAAAATCATTAAAAGCTGCGAAATCTGAAGAAAATGTTAATATATCGGAAATGCAAGAATCAGGCTCGAAAGATAATCGTTTAGATAGAGGAAAGGGTGTTAAAATTAAATGTGAAGGCTTTAAAGAAGTGGATCGCCAATATAGTCTATTGAAAAGTACAGGTGAAAATAAAAATTATTATATCCAAATATCGTTTCCCGGGAAAGTAGAGGTCAATAAAATTGTGATTGATACCGGTTATTGGAATTATAAGGGGGAAAAACGTCCGGGGATGTATAAATTTCAGATTCTATATAATAATGTTAAATATGATAGCTGGAGAGTATTAAAAACATATAATGAAAATAAATTGTTTCATTTGGAAATAAAGGAAACAGTTTCCACTGATAAAATAAAAATAGTGCTTTTGCCGGTTGTAGTTAATGCTGACCATGGTGGTTCTGCTAATATTTATGTCGGATTTTTGAGTAATTTAGAGGTTTATGGTGGTAGCGCTGTAAAATAGCCAGCCGACTATATAGGAATTTTGAACTTCCACCCCATTAAATTCTTACTCCTATCAAGAAACAAACACACATATAAATATATTTGTCATGTAATATTCCATTAGAAATCTGCAAGTTTATATGATTTTCTACGACTATATTATAGTCGCTTGGTTATTTATAATACGCAAAACCAGGCAGAATAAGTTATAAATTAGGGTAAAAGGATGAGAATACAATGAATACAAGGATATTTGCAGTTGTTCTATGTATCACAAATAGTGGAATTTGCCTGTCCAGTACCGGAAATACATCAGGAACTGTCTTGATTGAGGATATTGGCGCAAAAGGTGCAGGGCTTGCAGGGGCGTGTTCATCGCTGATCGGTGATATTACGCTTCTAAGGTATAATCCGGCAAGTATAGCGGATTTGAGTGGCGCTCAATTATCCGCGTTGTATTACAACAGCGGAACAACCGGGATAAATTACGGGAGCATAACTTACGGAATGCCTGTCGGAATAGGGGTTCTGGGATTAAATGTATCCTATATGAATGGCGGGGAAATGGAGTTGAATTTCATAGACGGCAGCACAACAAATGTCCTAAGCGAGCAGGATATATCAGGGAGTGTGAGTTTGGGAATTTCCCTTGGGGCTAAGCTGGGTATTGGAGTAAGCGTAAAGGCCTTATCGAGTACGTTAGTCGGTTCAAAAAGTGCTTTGGCGTTTGCGGGAGACGCAGGTGCGGTCTATAAAGGGTTTATTCTTGATGGACTAAATATCGGAGCCTCTATGTCGAATCTGGGTTTAGGAATAAAATATCTCGATACAACGGAATCCCTTCCGTTAAATGTTCAGGGCGGAGCATCATATAGTATTTTGGGATTAGCGGAAGATTTAAAAGTCACAATAGCTGTAGACGGAGTTTACAGCGTAAATGATAAAGTATTCGGGCTGAAAGCCGGAGTGGAAGGAGATTACAAAGAATATTCAGGAAGAGTCGGAATACCATTTAATTCAACAGCTGACCAAAGTTTTACAGTCGGAGCAGGATACAAGTTTGACAATTACTCAATTGATTATGGAGCAGTTTTCGGAAGAGCTCTCGGATTAAGTCACAGAATAAGTGTGGGGATGAGATTGGAAGAGGAAGAGAAGCAAGGAAGACAAAGACAGAAAGCAAAGCAAGTAAAGTGGAAAAAGTGACAAAAATAAACGATAAGTGGTTGCGATATATTTTTGTCATCCTGAGTCTGATTTTTGACGAAGGATCTATGTAGTTTTGAATTAATAAAAATAGAAACGTGAGGAGAGAAAGATGAAGAGATTATTTTTAGGGGCGATTGTAATTACAATATTATTAACTCAGCTAAGTCTTGGCGATAATGTAACGCCGCTTTGGACAAAGACATATAATGGGGCGACTAATGGAAATGATTATGGGATGGGAATAGCTGTTGATATTAGCGGAAATATATATGTAACAGGATATGAAAGCGTAACAGGGCAGGGTAATAATATCTGGACAAGGAAGTATGACAACAACGGAAGTGAGGTCTGGACAAAGACACATAATGGAGTTACTGATGGCTCTGATCAAGGAAGAGGTATAGCGGTAGATAGTAGTGGAAATGTATATGCAATCGGGAATGAAGAGATAACCGGACAAAGTGCTAATATCTGGATAAGGAAGTATGACAATAACGGAGCTGAGATCTGGACAAGAACATATAATGGAGTTGCGAATGGTGTTGACATGGGGAGCGGAATAGCTGTAGATATCAGTGGAAATGTATATGTAACAGGGAGTGAAGAGATAGCAGGGCATAGTTATAATATCTGGACAAGGAAATATAATAGCAATGGAGCTGAGATCTGGACAAGGACATATAATGGAGCTGCGAATAGTACTGATTCTGGGATTGGAATAGCTGTAGATGACAGTGGAAATGTATATGTAACCGGGACTGAAGAGGTGACCGGGCAGAGTTATAATATCTGGACAAGGAAGTATGATAGCAGTGGATCTGAGGTTTGGACAAAAACATATAATGGATCTGCTAATGCTTCTGATTACGGGAATGGAATAGCTGTAGATGACATTGGAAATGTATATGTGACAGGATGTGAAACTGTAGCCGGTCAGAATTTCTCTAATACCTGGACAAGGAAGTATGATAGCAATGGAACTGAGGTCTGGACAAGGACATATAATGGAGCTGCTAATAGTGCTGATGCCGGGAGAGGAGTAGCGGTAGACAGCATTGGAAATGTATATGTGACAGGATGTGAAACCGTAACCGGACAAAGCTATAATATTTGGACAAGGAAGTATGATAGTGATGGATCTGAGGTTTGGACAAAAACATATAATGGAAATGCTAATGGTACTGATGTTGGAAGCGGAATAACGGTAGACAGCAGTGGAAATATATATGTAACAGGCTATACATTTGTATCAGGAGAGAATGGGAATATCTGGACCGGAAAATATGGTCAACAGACTTCAGTAACTTTAAATGATACCGGGTATTTCAAAATTATCGGAGGTAAAGAGGGTTATGTTAATCCAAATAATGGAGAAGTTGCAAATTTTATATATAAAACATTAGAGGTCGGAACAATAATTTTTAAAGTATATAATTTAAAAAGTGAAATGGTGAAAACTGTCTCATCGATTGCAACCGGCCCGACACAGTTTGACAGTTTTGACTTTAATTGCAAAAACGAGGACGGAAACGTCCTTTCTTCCGGAATCTATATCGTAAAAGCCGAAGGTCCTGGATTATCCATAGTTAAAAAACTGGCGATAATAAAATAAGAACACAAAAGAGCATTTGGTGAATTGTTAATGTTTCCCCGCCTACTCCTTAGGTTGTTTGGATGGCTCGAAGATTTCCAGAATATGATGAACATTTCAGAATAAAAGCCGACACAGCTTTTATCTTTAATTCTGGTTTAGGGTCGATAATCCTCCTTAGAATATGATATAATCTACTTCATGATTAAAATCTACAACACACTTACACAGAAAAAAGAGGAGTTTATTCCTATTACCCGCGGGAAAGTTAAGATTTATAACTGCGGGCCTACTGTTTACGGGTATTTTCATATCGGGAATGCCAGGAATTTCATTGTTGTTGATGTTATCAGAAGGTATCTTACTTTCAGGGGTTTTGAGGTTACACTTGTCCAGAATGTCACAGATGTGGATGATAAGATAATAAACAAGGCGAAGGCCGAAAACCTTGCCCCGGCAGCGGTGGCAGAGACCTTTACAAAGGCGTATTTTGATGACCTTGAAGCGCTTGGTGTTAAGGCTCCTGATTTCAACCCGAAAGCTACCGAACATATAAAAGAGATGCATGATATTATAGGTCTGCTCATTGAAAAAGATGCCGCTTATGTTAGCGAGGGCGATGTCTATATGGATGTCTCAAAAGTAAAGGATTACGGCAAGCTTTCGCATAAGAATATAGAAGACCTTCAGTCAGGCGCCAGGATAGAAGTGTCGGAAAAGAAAAAATCTCCTCTGGATTTTGTGCTCTGGAAAAAAGATAAAAATGAAGGTATCTCCTGGGACTCTCCCTGGGGTAAAGGTCGTCCGGGGTGGCATACCGAGTGCTGTGTCATGAGTCAAAAGTATTTAGGGCATCCGTTCGATATTCATTCAGGCGGAATTGATCTGGTTTTTCCTCACCATGAAAATGAAATTGCGCAAGTGGAGACAGCTGCCGGAAAAAAACTTGCAAATTACTGGGTGCATAACGGACATTTGAATATCGGGGGCGAGAAGATGAGCAAGTCCCTGAATAATTTCCTTTTAGCCCGGGATATTTTGAAGAAGTACAATAAGAATATTGTCAGATTCTTTCTGCTTTCGGCGCATTACAGAAGTCCTCTGGATTTTACGGAGGAAAATGTGGGGAACGCCGTTAAAGGGTTTTCTGAACTCGGGAATACTCTGTATCGCGTAGCGGGTATTTTGAATAAACCTCTGACCGACGGGGCTGTCGATAACAATCTGACAGAAAAAGGTATAGCCCTGGAAGCAAAATTTGTTGCGGCTATGGATGATGATTTTAATACAGCTCAGGCGATTGCAGCGCTCTTTGATTATGCGAATGAAATAAAAAACACGATAAAAAAGAAGGACTGGGTTTTAAATTATGAAAATCGCGAAGCGCTGAAAATTGCAGGTGAGAAACTTTCTGCGCTTTCTGCAATTTTAGGATTTAAAATAGAGGCTGAAAGTATTCCAAAAGAAATAGAAGTGCTGGCTTTGGAAAGAGAGACGGCGCGTAATACCAAAGACTGGGCAAAGTCTGATCTTATTAGAAAAACACTTGAAGAAAAAGGCTTTGCGGTGGAAGATACCCCTAAAGGTCAAATATTAATGAGGAAAATAAAATGAATAGAACAATATTTGGTAAGAACGCTTGTTTTGAGGTGTTAAGGTCAAAAAGCCGGCTTATTCGGCGTATGGCGATTGCAAAAGAGATGAAACCGGAGCTTCACGATATTCTGGCTCTGGCAAAAGAGACTTGTACGGCTTTGCAATATATGTCTAAAAAAGATATGGACCGTCTGGCAAAAGGTACGGCGCATCAGGGAGTAGTTATCTTTACCTACGCAAAAGAATATGTGGAGATTGAGGATATTCTTGAAGCCGCGGCGCTGAAGGAAGAAAAACCGTTTATTCTGATACTGGATTCGGTGCAGGACCCTCATAATCTTGGCGCCATAATTCGTACTGCAGAATGCGCAGGCTGTCACGGTATAATACTTCCCAAACAAAATTCCGTGCATGTCACGACGACCGTAGAAATGGTTTCCACCGGCGCAACTGAATACATGCTTATCTCCATGGTGAGCAATTTGAATTACGCCGTCTCGCTTTTAAAGAAACACAACGTCTGGGTGACCGGTGTGGAAGCGGATTCCACGAAAGAATATTGCGACGAAGATTATACCGGAGGAATTGCCCTGGTTTTTGGCGGAGAAGGGGAAGGTATCCGGAAAAGCCTGAAAGAGAATTGTGATTTCCTCGTTAAACTTCCTATGAAAGGTTCAATCCCTTCGCTTAATGTCTCCGTGTCTGCCGGGATTATGATGTATGAGGTCTTGAGGCAACGTACAATTGCTGCAAATAAACTCTTAATGCCTGTTGTAAAAGTGAAAGCAAAGAAGTAGCGAGTAACGGGTGACGGGTTGCGAGTTAAAAGCTACAAAAAAGTACAAAGTCTTTTTTTTAAGTTCTTTTTTTATATATAATATCACATTAGTGTAGCACCCGTAACTCGTAACCCGCTACCCGTAACCAATAGGATGGACTATATGAAAAAGCTGACATATCTGATTCTACTTCTTTCCGTATCTACCGGCATTACATTAGCCGGCGACGACGATTTCCGTAAAAAGTATTCCGAAACTTTCCAGCAGATGAAGGAATTTCATCAGGGGCTATATATAAAGGAAGCGATGGAGAGGACCGGGGCTCTCGGGCTTGGCCTTTCCGGGGATCTTCTCTTTGATGTGGATTGGAAAACCATAAGGCCTTCGGAATTCCGCCAAGGATTTATATCCATAAGCGCAGACTACTGGTTTTACGCTGTATTTAATGTATTAGTGGAAGGCGGTATTCATAGAAGTACAGAAAGAGAGGTCTGGACTGTTTCTGCAATGCTCCAGATGATAGCCCCTGCCAGAGGCCCGATAGAACCAGTCCCGAACGGTTCGGGCATAGAACTCGGTTTTAAAAGTTATCTCTCAAATATAACCGGTGAATCCGTGACCGCTTTTAAAATAGGCATCTGCGGTTATCAGTTCGTAACTAAAAATTTTGCAATAACCTACGGTGTCGACTGGATTACGCCTGCGTTCTTGAATAATAGTTTTGAAGTGAGAAGCGGGGTGAAATATTTCTTCTTTTGAGCTCAAAAAACAAAATATTTATGTGGAATTTTGAGCGATTCCACAGATTACAAAACTTTTGGATTTTACTGATACAAGCTTAAAACCAATTACTAATAACTAAATATAAATCACTAAAAAATATTCTTCTTTTGTTTAAATATTAGTACTTGAATATTTGTTCTTTGTTTAGGATTTAGTGCTTAATTCTTAGTAATTCCGTTTTACTCGTATTATCTCTTGTTTACTTCAACAACCCAAATCTCGTAAGTTGTCTTTCTGCGTACTCTCTATTTAACGGTTCTGAGGGGTGTTCATACATGTCAGCCCAGAGATTAACAGCCTCTTTCATCCAGTATTTACTATTTTTTGTGTCTTTCTTTACAAGTTTTAAGTAGATAGATCCGAGTATCCTTTCCAGCATAGGCGGATGGTCCTTTTCTGTTATTACATTTTTGATGTTATACACCACCATTTCTAGATTGTCGTCTTTTGAATAAGTATAGGCGGCCAGATACAATCTTAGTTGCCCGTAACCGGGATTTTTTTCTATACCGTATTTGATCAGCTCAATAGCAGTTTCCTTCTCCTTTAACTCGAAAAATAATATTCCGCTTACGGCAAGGTAGGGGTAAGTAAAATTCGGGTCCAATGTTATTATATCTTTGGTTTTAGGGTAGATTTGCTTATATTGTTCCTTTCCGTTTTCCCTGTCTCCCAGATACTGCACGGCGTCCATCCATAAAAAATCAGAAACTAGGACCCTGAAACCGGAGATGGAAGATAAGAAAACGTAAAAGGGATCTTTCTTTGCCTCTTTATAGGGAAAGGTCTTGTAATATTTAACATAAAAAGAGGTGTTGTTGATTGTCTGTACGCTGACAACCAGCAGGAGTAAAGCAAATCCGAGTATGAGATAGGATTTTACCGTCATTTTAAAGTTCTTTTTTCTCAAACGCTTTGATGCCGACGTAAAGCGCAATGAAAGTATAAACTGCGGCATACAGGGTTATCCATAAAATATACCAAAGGTCGAAACCCCCGTTAACCAGGTATAATTTGTCTTTAAGATTAAAAAGCGAGAAGTTGGGCGCCAGATAATAAACTGCGGCCAGTGCTATTTGTGCAGGGATGGATGTCATGTTTTCTATAACGCCTTTCAAATGTTCGGTCAGGTGTCCAATCAAAAAAACAAATGAGGCAAAAATAAGCCCGGTGGTTAGATTTGTCGCGATTGAGATAAAAGCCAGAGTTAACGCGATGGTCAAAATGAGCCCTAAAGCCATTGCGTAGACGATAAATAAATAGTTAAGATTTAAATTAACTTTGGTGGTAAAGGATATTCCGGTGATGATAACGGACATAACGGCCAGGGTAAGAAGGAGGACAAAAGTTATACCGAGGAATTTGCCGGTTAAATAACTGCTTCTCGATATCGGTTTTGTCAGTGAAAGCCAGAGGTTACGCATTTCAACTTCTTCGAAGGTCATTATGAAAATTGAAAGCATTATAGTCAGAAAACCGAAAAGTTCCATATTTGCATAGCCGACGTTTATCAGCGTCCGTCCCTGCGCTCCCGGGGAAAGTTCTTCTATCAAAAGAGAGCCGCCGATAAGCGCTATAGCAAAAACAAAAAGTATGTTTAAGACCTTGTGCCTGATGCATTCTTTAAGAACATTTTGTGCGACTGCTAAAATTTTGTTTAGTTTATTTTTTTCCATGTTCCAGCACCCTTTTTACAAAGTAGCTCTCGATGGAGCCCTTGATTTTTTTAGCGTCAGTTTCGTCGATCAGCTTCCCGTTGTTCAATATCCCTATGCGGTCGCAGATGAGTTTTACCTCGCTTACCTGATGTGTGTTTAAAAAAATTGTCTTGCCTGCTTTTTTTAGTTCCAGAATAATATCCCTCATCTGTTTTGTGGATAAGGGGTCTAAACCGTAGGTAGGTTCGTCCAGGAAAAAGACCTTTGCATCGTTCAAGAGCAGCTGGGCTATACCAACTCTTTGGAGCATTCCTTTGGAAAACTCCTTGAGTTTAAAACTCTTCTTTTCATAAAGTCCCACCTTGAACAACGCCACATCTATTTTCTCTTTTCTTGCCTTTTTCGGCAGCTCGTAGAGTTGCGCGTAATAATCCAGTATCTCAAGAGGCGTCAAATACCTCGGAAAATAAGGCATCTCGGGAAGATAAGCCATTTCTTTTCTGGTCTGAACGTCTCCCGCCGGTTTTCCGAGAATTGAAGCGGTCCCCGAGGAGGGGAAGACCAGTCCTGTGAGTATTTTAATGAGAGTTGTTTTTCCCGCGCCGTTAAGTCCGAGGAGCCCAAAAACCTGCTTTTCTTTTATTTTTATATTAACCCCTGCTAAAGCAATAGATCTTCTTTTGTTCCAAAAGTGCCCGGTGATATACGTTTTCTTTAGATTTTTTACTTCGATTGCATTCACTTCGCCCTCCGGTCAAAAAAATCGTAAATGTTATTGTTAGTCTGCCATTGCCCCTTTAATTGCTAACACACCAAGTACTATGAAAAGCACGCCGGAAGCAATATGGATATACTTTGCAGGGATATATTTCGTAATAAAGCCCCCAAGATAGGCGGCAAGTACTGTTAGGATCAAAAAAGCCGCCATGGCTCCTATTATTACAGACATCGTTGATTTTGACTGAGAAGCAAATCCTAAAACCGCCAGCTGTGTCTTGTCTCCCATTTCAGCTGTAAGAATAGTGAAAAATGCAGCTAACATGATTTTCCAATCCATCTTCGTCCTCCGGTGGTTTAATTTCTGTTAAATTATTATTTTGTTATATTAAGTAATATTGTAGGACTGCATGTGATATCGCTGATTAAGAGTTTGATTCCGCTGATTGTTTAATTGTAGGTTCGTAATAAATATTATCAGCTTAATCTATTGAGTCCGGTTATTCTGTGTTTTTTATTTTTGTTAAATAATATCAGCGTAATCCTAAAGCTTTGCAATCTCATCAAAAGATCCGCCTTATATCACTGGCGGAAGCGTAATCTCTCGGCATCGCTCAATTTGGCTTCTCGATGCCGTAGTCTTTGAGCTTTCTATACAGCGTCTTTGGGTCTATTCCAAGCTCGGTTGCGGCTTTTTGTTGATTCCAGTTGTTCTCTTTTAATGCCTGAAGTATAAGCTTTCTTTCGATGTCTTCTGTTGCTCTTTGTATTACTTCGCGGAGCTTATCTCCCGGCCGCGCTTCTTTTCTTTCATCAACAACGACCTGGATATTCAGCGGTAAGTGTTTAAATTCTATGAAATCATCAGCCACCAATGTGCTTGATTTAACGACATTTCTAAGCTCTCTGATGTTTCCCGGCCAGGGGTATTTACTTAAGAGTTCTTTGACTCTCGGAGCAAACCCCATTATTTTTTTGTTGAATTCCGTATTAAATTCCTTCAAAAATAAATCCAGCATAAAATAAATATCTTCTTTGCGGTCTTTCAAAGAGGGAAGGAAAATTACAAATTCCGATAATCGATGATAAAGGTCTTCTCTGAAAATCCCCTTTTTGATGTTGTCTTCCAGATTAACGTTGGTTGCGGTTATTATTCTTACATCGACTTTAACAGCTGTATTTCCTCCTACTCTGACGATCTCTCTTTCTTGCAGTACCCGGAGGAGCTTAACCTGGGTTGACACAGGCAGATTCCCGATTTCATCTAAAAATAATGTACCGTTGTTTGCCGTCTCAAATTTTCCAATCTTTTGTTTGTCTGCCCCCGTAAAAGCGCCTTTTTCGTATCCAAAGAGTTCAGACTCCACCAGATTTTCAGGCAGGGCCGCGCAGTCAACAGAAACCATATGCTCTTTGAACCTGTTACTGTTGTAATGGATGGCTTTTGCTATTATTTCTTTTCCTGTTCCGCTTTCGCCCCGGATCAAAACGGTAATATTATGCGGAGCGACTTTCCCGACCAGTTCATGGACTTTTCTGATTGCTTCGCT
The DNA here is from genome assembly GCA_001778375.1 of Candidatus Firestonebacteria bacterium RIFOXYD2_FULL_39_29. NCBI lineage: Bacteria > Candidatus Firestoneibacteriota > Candidatus Firestonebacteria bacterium RIFOXYD2_FULL_39_29. The sequence goes on along the minus strand of MFGV01000068.1, from coordinate 4,133 downwards.
GCTTCCGGTCAGTTTTTGGATGGAATCAAGATTGTATTCTTCGGCGTAATCAGGAAGGTTGTGTTTTGTCTTTGCCGCCTCAGTAATTGCTTTCTCTGCAACAGCCAAAAGTTTTTTATTCTCTGACGGTTTGGAAAGGCAATCGGAGATTCCCCATTTTACGCATTCAATAGCTTCCGGAAGGGAATTGTAACCCGTGTAAATTATTACCGGTATATTTGTATCATAGTATCTGATCCTTTTCAGGGTTTCAAGTCCGTTTAATTTCGGCATAGCGATATCTAAAATTATAAGATCCGGTTTTTCGGTTTTAAATATTTCAAACGCCTCAATTCCGTCAGAAGCCGTTAGAACGTCATATCCATGCTCTGAAAAAAGGTGCGTAAGCAGCTCTAGTACTATCTTCTCATCATCCGCTACAAGAATCTTTGGTTTGCTCATAGCTAATAATTATACAGGCAAAATCGCCGTCTTTCAAGCACCGAAATAGGCGAAAAATCCGAAGTGGAAAACGTACTTTTACTGACTTGAATAATATTGCAGTTTATAGGGATTTTGGGCGTGATTCCGCAGATAAAAGCAACTTGAATATTCCTGCTTTGTTTTTAAGACAGATCTTTTGTATGGCTAATTTGGGTATTTCTAATTGTAATCCACAAAAATGTGTAAGGTTTACAATGTTGGGAAATTAACATTGTAACAACAACCGCAATCTAATATAATAACTATGATGCATATCAGGTTTACAAAAGATGTGCGGTTTTTGAATAAAGGGGAAGGGTATTGCTAAAGAAAATAGTTATTCCGGGATTTTTATTAAAAAATTTTAATATTCATAAATCAAAAAGATATAATATATTTAAAGGGGGAAAGATGAAAAGAATAGCTGCTGTTTTTGTGTTTTTGGCGATTTTCTGTCCGGCGTTCTACAGCTTTACGGACGGGCAGAACGCTGATGTGGTGCTTGGGAAGGTGAACTTTACTACGGAGTGTTCTAATATCGTTGATGCCAATTCTATTAAGGGAGCAAAGGGTATCTGTATAGATACTCACAACGACAGGGTCTATGTAGCCGATACCGGAAATAATCGTGTATTGTGGTGGAATGGTGTCGCTAATTTTACCACGGGTAAGGCGGCTGACGGTGTTATTGGACAGCAGGATATGAATGGACACGCCGCAGGTTTATCAGCTACTACATTGTCTGTCGTTAGTGGAATTACCGTAGATAACTCTAATGGTGATTTGTATGTTGCCGACATGAGAAATAATCGCGTTCTGAAATACAATGATCCTGTGACTACCGGTATGGCTGCAAGTGTTGTGCTTGGGCAGCCGGATATGACCAGCAAAGGTTTGCTGACTGCTGCTACCGGAATGCGTTATCCCACAGATGTCGCAATAGACAGCGCGGGAAAGCTTTATGTTTCTGAGGATAATAATAGAAGAGTAATAAGGTTTACTCCACCCTTTACCACGGGAATGGCTGCAGATCTGGTTATTGGAAAGCTTAGCATGACAACTTCCGCTACCGGTCTTTCCTCGATTCTAACAAGTTCCTGTTATGCCGTTGAGGTTGACAACTCCGGAAATCTTTATGTGGCAGATCAATCCTTGAACAAAAGAGTTCTTAGGTTTAACGGTGTTTCCGCAGCTTCTGCCGGTTCAACTTTGACGGCATCTGCCGTGTTCGGAAAATCGAATTTTATAAGTAATACCTCAGGCTCAACTTCTTCGGGTATGTATTATCCTTCAGGACTGGCGCTTGATGGTTCAGGTAATATATTTATTTCGGATTATCAGAATAACCGTGTGATGAAATATACCGGCGCAGCAACTTCGACGAACGGTCCGGCTGCAGTTCTTTCAGTCGGTCAAACTTCTCCTGATTCCTATACGCAAACAGGTCTTACGGCCATAAGTCTCAATACACCGTATGGTATAGCCATAGACGGGACAAATAATTTGTATGTTTGCGACTCCGGCAACAATAGAGTCCTTAAATATGCGGCGCCTGCGGGTAATGCTCCTGCTGCAGCGCAGGTTATCGGGCAACGCGATATGGTTTCCTCTACGTATATCAGGGCAAACTCATTAGCGGGAGTATCGGATTCCGCATATGATCGCGTCACCAAGAGGCTTTATGTGGCAGACCGGGACAATAGAAGGGTTTTATGGTGGAACACTCCTTCAAGTTTTTCGACCGGTAAAGATGCCGATGGGATTATTGGCCAGGCGGATTTTATCTCAAATGTACCCAGTGTTTCGGCAAGCGCGTTGTTTCTTCCTTGCAGCGTGGCTGTGGATAGCTCGGGGAACTTGTTTGTTGCTGATGCAAATAATAATCGTGTGCTTAAATACAATCATCCTGTGACTTCAGGGATGAACGCAAGCGTGGTAATAGGACAGCCGGATATGGACTCCAATACTCAGGGTACCTCCATAAACACTTTGAATTATCCGCAGTGTATTCGTCTTGATTCCGCCGGCAATCTTTATGTGGCGGATACGGATAACCGACGGATCTTAAAATTTAACGCTCCGCTTTCCACAAATATGAATGCGAGCGTAGTATTGGGACAGGTGGATATGGACACCAATACTTCTCCTTCTTCAGCAACAGCGCAAACCATATCTTATCCTACCGGCATAGAGGTGGACTCTGTGGGCAATCTTTATGTGGTCGATAACAATTTCAGCCGGGTGACCAGGTACAGCGCACCGTTAACTGATAATATGGCGGCTGATTTGGTGATAGGGCAGGCGGATTTTATATCTTCTAATTCGGTAGTAACACGAAGTGGTCTGAACTATCCCTGGGGTCTGACTTTTGACGGTTTTGGCAATCTATATGTTGCCGATATGTATAACGCTCGTGTCCTTAAATATACTGCACCGCTTTCTACCGGGATGAACGCAAGCCAGGTACTGGGTCAGGTGGATTTTGTGACCGATTCTAATGCAGCAACGGCGGGAGGCCTCTCTCGTCCGGCAAATGTATGTATAGATGAATATGGCAATATGCATATAGCTGATTCTTGGGCTAATAGGGTGTTGACGCACAGATTAGCAGTAGCTGTTCCGGTTCTTGCCACTACCGATAATGTTACAACGGAATCGGAAGCTACACTTACCGTTACCGGAACTAAAGGAGATGTAACTGTAGTAATTCCTGCAAATACTTTTACTGCAAATGTTTCCGTGACCGTTACTCCTGACCCTACGCTTCCTTCTGTACCTGCTACGCAGACGGGCTTTACCGGGACAAATGTCGGTGTTGAGATAACCATGTCAGATGCAACTTTGACGCTTAAAAAGCCGGTGACGCTTACTGTAGGTTACCGCACGGCGGATATAGTCGGTTTAACAGCCGGAAAGCTTGTGCTTTGCTATTACAATACGACAAGCGCGAAGTGGATACCTCTTCCCTCTGTTGTTGATGAAACTGCAAGGACGGTACAGGCGAGAGTGACACATTTCTCCCTCTTCCAAATAATGCAGGTGACAGCGGCTTCTACGCTTGATGATGCGAAGGCTTATCCAAATCCGTTTTTGGGCGGAGTGCATCCTTTAATTAACTTTATGAATCTTACGGCAGCAGCCGATGTATCTATATATACTCTCCGCGGAGAGAAGGTGGCTGGGGTTGTAGCGGACAGCGCAGGTCTTGCTTCCTGGGATGGCAGAGCCGCAAGCGGTGCTTTGGTTGGCCCGGGTATATATCTTGCCTTTATTAATGACGGAGTTAATAAAAAAACAATTAAGCTCGCGGTAGAGCGCTAGGAGGGGATGAAAATGAGAAAAATACTTAGCTTAGTTTTAGTTTGCGCCTTGATTTCGCCTTGCGCGGCCCTGCTCAGTAAGAATGATATAGGGACGACTGCGGGGCAGTTTTTAAAACTTGGAATGGGTGGTAAAGCCGCCGCGATGGGTGATGCTGTAGTTGCGGGAGTTAGTGACTCAACGAGTATAATCTGGAATCCGGCGGGTCTTACCGGTGTAAAGGGCAACCAACTTGCGCTTATGCACTCGCTTTATGTGGGAGATATTTTCTATGATTATTTGACGTTTGCAAAAGAAGTTCCGGGCGTAGGTGTGTTTGGTCTGGGTGTTCAATATGTAAATTATGGAAG
>MFGV01000067.1 GCA_001778375.1 Candidatus Firestonebacteria bacterium RIFOXYD2_FULL_39_29 | reverse complement strand
TAAAACTCATTGCTTTCCCATACCTTGACTTTTCTGCATGGATTTCATACGGAGCGACATACTGGGTATATATATTACATTCTCTTGCTTCTCGTTCTTTTGATTTTTCCCCGAAAGGAATCCTATCTGTAGTATAACCCTGCGGCTCATATCCATAATAGTGCTCTGTCTCAATTTTCGAAGGATAGCAATCATAAGGAGTTGCCGTCCAATTCGGAACCTTGCCATCCAACAATTCCCCTGTTTCTATTACCCAGTCGTCCAAATCCCTATAATTCTTGGGATTTCCCTTAAACATATAATACCTTTTGAATTCTTTTATAAATTCTTCATCCGTCAACATCTTCTCTTTCCATCCATGATATCCCTGGTCAAGTAACACCGAATAAGCTGAACCATTAATTCCTTTTCTGCCTGAAAGTATTTTTATTCCCAGCTCATCGTCAAAATTGTTATCCCAGATATCTTTCCATAGTTTTACAAATTTATCTTTAAGTCCTAATTTCCGGTATATTTCCAAAAATGGGATCGTCGAATATTCATCCGTTATCCCATCGAACATAAACACTGCTTTTTCCGGTGATTTTTCATGAATTACTTTAAGCTTTACATATGCTCTTTTTGTCAGATCTTGGTTTTTACTTTTCTTATTAAAATATTCCGAGAGCTCCAATACTCTATCATCCAAATAATCAATTCTAAAATCACTGCTATGCCTATCTCTTTCTGACAGATAGGTTTTTAAAAACAATGTCAAATTTTCATCATATTTGTCGGTGTTTACTCCCAGATTATACAATGTTTTTACTGAATAAATTATATCCGACGCCTGACACCCCCACGATATTTTATCTTTCTGTGGAGTTGGATTTGCAGGCGATATATCCTCTGTTCTATAATAAAAGCTGTCTTTAATCTTAACTACCATATACTCACTATTCCAAAATTCTGCTACGCCTTCCAATATCTCAACAAGCTTCTTTCTGTGATCTTCACTTAAATAATTCGCATTCTCTGAAAGCTGAAGTATTCCTATTCCGAATGCGTCGGGAAAATCAGCCGACTTGATAAAATACTTGCCTTGACTTTGATCATATGGTATGGGATGTGGAATCCACCGGGTAAATCTTTTACCTTTTGAATAAGGATAAAACTTGCCGTCATCCGAAACTAATGATTGTGTAGGCAGCCAGTTTTTGCCGTCTTTTGTTTTTGTGCTCTTGTATACTTTGTGCAACCTATCTATTATTTCTTCAGTCATCCCTTTAAATTCAGGTATTTTCGTTTTAATATAAAATCTCAAATATCCATCTGCCTTGCAACTAAATTGTGCGGTATGAACGGCTTCGCATTGATATAAATCTCCATCGACCTCGGCGCTTTCCGCAAATAGGCCGCTAAATTTGTAAATCCCCTTAACATACACTTCCAAGCTGCGAAATACTGAAACCTGCCCAGCTAAAATCTGTTTACTCTCATCGGCGCTGGAGGGATAAATACAAAAAATAAAGGAAATTAACAAAAAAAAGATTTCAACTCTCAGACCAGTTTCAAAGCTATTTTTTTTAAACATCTTCACCCTTTAATATTTATCTGATTTATATTAACATATGTAATACACCTTTTCAATAGCTTTTTTATACAGCAGAAACACGGTCCAAAACACGAAGTATGCGGGGTATCCTATTAATTAAGGCGTATTCTTTACCCTGGGATGTGTTTTGGACCTGATGGCACTGATAACAAAAAGAGATGACACAGATAAAACAAATTGTTCATTTTTGTCCTATTTCTCTGAACTAATTACTACAAAAATACTGTTTCCTGATCTTTCCACCAGGAAAAGAATGCCCTCTTTTAAATCAGAAGTATTCATAGTCTTCTCAAAATCATCCCTGTCTTTTATAACTTTCTTATCCACTTCTTTTATAAGATCCCCGACCTGCAGCTCACTCTTATCCGCAGGGCTATTTTTTTCAACCGCAGCAATAACAACACCTTTATCGGCTTTTATCCCAAATTTTTTCGCAAGCAGTTCACTTAAATTCTTTACAGTAATTCCTACGTCTTTATTTTTCCTCTCTTTATCTTCTGAATTTCCATTTTTTACTGTTAACGATTTTTCTCCCCAAGGAGCAAGAATAATCTTTATTTCTTTCTCTTTGCCATCCCTGACAATTTTAAAGATTACAACCTCACCTACTTCTCTGGAAGCCACCATTTCTATTATATTTTTCGGAGATTTAACTTCCTTACCGTCAAATTGAAGGATTACATCACCGCTTTTCAACCCTGCTTCTTTACCGGGACCATTTTCATCAACTTCGGTTATCAACACACCGGAGTCAACTTTTAATTTTTTCGAAAGCTTTTCGTCTACTTCCTGTAAGCGAACACCGACCCACGGGGTCTCATCTTTATTTTTCCTGCCTTCTTTAAGTTCTTTCAGCTTTACCTTAACATCATTAATAGGAATGGCAAAACCAACGCCCATATTACCTACACTTCCCATGGAAAAATTACCGGCAATAGCCATATTTACACCTACGACCTCCCCCTCAATATTAAATAGCGGACCGCCTGAATTTCCGGGATTAATCGGAGCATCCGTCTGGATGACATGAGGAATTCTTTTTGGGATCCCTTCAATATCCATATTATCAAAGAGACGGCCCTTTGCGGAAACAATACCCATAGTAACCGTATTCTCATACCCAAACGGATTACCTACGGCAATAACAATATCCCCGACCATTAACTTGTCGGAATCCCCAAGTTCAACCGCAGGAAATTTATCGCTAGATTTAATCTTTAAGACCGCCATATCATGCCGGACATCATATCCCTTTACTTCCGCATCATATTTTTTGTCATTTGTAAGTATAACTTTTACACTTGTCGCATCTTCAACAACGTGATAATTGGTCAGGATAAAACCATCCTCCGTTACTATCATTCCGCTCCCTATCCCGCCCATTTTTCTCTCGTTATTATTCCTACTTCCCTCGTTATCCTCATCTTCGCTATCTTTATCATATCTTTTGAAATATTTTTTCAGATCCGGCATGCCAAAGTCAAACCCAAAACCATTATCATTCCCATTTCCTACTTTAACTTTTCTTTCCGTTGTAATATAAACCACCGCAGGACTTGCCAGTTTTGCTATTTCTCTTAAATTATTCTGCAAAGCCTTTACTTCATTTCCCGCCTGAATCTTTGCAGAAACAGGCAAGGCCGCTACTGACAACAGAGCCGCACCGATTAGCAATATTTTTATACTTTTCATATGTACTCCTCCCTTATAGAAGAAAATTACAAGTTACGAATGACAAATTACAATATAAGGGGTTATATATAATCCTCATTACTTTGTCATCGTACTTCGTACTTGTTTTTTCACTTTCCGTCTTCAGAAATATCAAGTTCAAGTTTGATCTGATCCGTCGGCTTAAGTTTTTTAAAATCTATCAGTTCTTTCTTATCCGGCAATTTTAGAACATATCCAAGCGTGTTAAGTTGTTTTATGAGATTTTCATATTGACTCACATTCACGGTAATAATATATTTTTTATGCAACACCCGAATGAGCGGCTCCTGTTTAGATTCCAAACCCATATTCATAAATTCAAACCCTGTACTGTCAGGCCTATTTACAAGCCCGTCAAGGCCATAGCCTGCTTTATAAACATTTCCTGTCCTCATTATTATCCGTCCGGGGCTTTTCTCTTTCTCTTTCGCTGCAAAAGACGTTTGTAGAGCAGCACCTGACGGAACAGCTTTCAAAGTCGAAGAATTGCTCATATAAACTCCGAATATCAACCCGAATACCAGACCAAGTACTCCGACAGACGCATTTCGCATAGTTAAATACGACTGAAACTTTATATAAAAGGGACTGACGGTCTCATCAAGTTTTCTATCCAAACCTGTGTAAAATTCCTCCGGTAACTGCTCGTCAGGAACTTGTTTGATATAAGCCAGAGCTTCATAAAATGTTTTATACCTTAAATTGCATTTTTTGCAGGATAACAGGTGTTTTGCCACGGTTTCTCTTTTAAAAACAGAAAGTGTATTATCATAATAATCAGAAAACAAACCTGTCAGCTCTTTACATTCCATATTCCCTCACCTCTTCCTTCATTGCAATAAATATTTCTTTTAATTCTTCCCGACCCCTGTTAATCCGGGATTTTACCGTACCCATACCGGTTTTTGTGAGTGCAGCTATTTCCTCATAAGAAAATCCTTCAATATCCTTCAAGATAACTGCCATTCTATATGGCACAGATATTCTGGCAATTGCATCCGCCACAAACTTTTTCTTTTCTTCACCTTCCAGCGTTTGTTCAGGTGAACTCACAAAAGCAGAAGCAGACTGCACTTTATCACATTCCTCCGCCCTATTAAGAACATCTTTACCATATTTTTTTATACAATTAATCGAGTAATTTACCGCAATCCGCTGAATCCAGAAATAAAACGGCGACTCCCACCGGTACTGCTTTATTTTTCTAAAAGCCTGCAAGAATACATCCTGAACAATCTCGAGCGCATCTTCTCTATTATGTAAAAACCTGTATACCACCGAATAAATTCTGGCATCATAGAGACGCACCAAATGATAAAAAGCCTCTTTATCCCGAGTTTTTTGAACTTTCTTAATCAGTTCATTTTCATAATTACGAGAAACTTCTTCTATAACTCTTTGCGCTATATCGCTCATTCTTATTCAAATCTCCGTTTTAAAATATTTACTGCTTAGCACAGTATGTCCTGCCTAGTTTATAAGGTTTGTAAAGTTTGTAAGGTTCATAAAGTTTTACATAATTGTGGTATCATTATATTTTAAAACTTTTTTAAATATTGCGGGGCTTTTCCCCTCTTTCCTTCACTTTACCCACTTTTCTTTCTGTACTTGCTTCCACTGCTTCACTTCGGCGGTAATCCAAACCTGTCAAGAGGCATCCAGACCAATACAGGCCGGCCAACCAGCCGATCTCTTGGGACAAAACCCCAAAACCTGCTGTCAGCACTGTTATCTCTATTATCCCCCATCATGAAATAATAATCCTGCTTAACCTTATGTTCAACAGTTTCTTTCCCGCCGTTCTTTTCCAATATTTTTTCACAAACCTGCCGAAACGTCAGGTCTTCTATCCTGATTCCGTCAATATAATATCCGTCTTTCTTTTGTTCCGCAATATTTTCCTCTCTCGCGGCCACATAACTGTAAAGCTTGGCAGCATTCTCATCAGTGACTTTCTGACCGGAAAAAGATACTTCTTCTTTCTTTATCTCAAGAAAATCTCCATTTTTTGGAACGATAAAAGATCCCAGATTATCTCTCACTGTGACACTCTCGGGATAAATAGTGCTATCAATATGCTTCTTAAACAGATCAGCTTGCACTTCTCCATTAACAATGAGGGACTTGTCTTTGATTTCCAGTTTATCCCCGGGAAGACCTTTACACCTTTTAACAAAAACCCTGTCAACTTCATGAGGAGGAAGAAAAACCACAATACTGTCTCTTTTCATATTCCCCCAGTTTATCAGCTTTTTTGTAGTAAAGGGAAGTTTGAATCCGTAAGAAAGTTTATTTACAAATAAGTGGTCTCCCACCAGCATTGTCGATTCCATAGAACCTGTCGGAATAGTAAAAGCTTGAATCACGAACTCCCGAATCAAAAGAGCTATTACCAGCGCCGAAAGAAGACTCTTTACCCAGTCCCAGGTCTCCTGCTTATGAGAACCCACTTTCTTTTCAAGTTCTTCTTCCTTTATCACTTCTTCCTTATTCTGCGGCATTTTTCCCCCATTCTTTATTATATGACAAACTTTATGTTTATTTTGTTCCATTAGGACTGCTTCACTATCAATATCCCACATAACAGGTTAATAAATATTACAAGTATTGCGCTTTCAATAAAGCCTGCAATTGGTATTATGAAAGCAGCACCAATTGCGGCTCCAAGCGCGGCACCCAAGTTAGCAAATGCATATATAATTGAGGCCGAATATGAGACTTTCATTCCGGGTAAATGATGAAGCTTTACCAGGAATGGAAGCATAAAACCCGTAACAAACCCGGAAAGAAAACACAACATGAACATCCCTATAACCGGAATTAAAGAAACTGCACCCCGGAAAAAATAGTTTATAACAATTACCCCTATAGAGGCAAGGACAAAAGCTCCCTGAGCTAAAGCAAGCTTAGCCGGATTAATATTTTTAGATTTTCTGGAGGTAAAAACTCCTGCAAAAAGGCCAAACATAAAAAGGCCGCTAAAAAGCCCGAGATATCCGTATAGAGAGCCTTTTAAGCTCTGAAAAGCCAAGACTATAAGAACAAAAAGAAAACTCCCGGAAAATCCCGATACCAAAGCCGAAATATTAACTCTTAAAGACAGCTTCAATCTTCTTCTATAAAACAAAACAAACACAATAGAAAGCAAAAGAAATATTACCCATGGTTCAAACAGTACTTTCATAACACCGGGAAGCCTGACACTTGTTAAATTCATCCAGTACTTAATATTTAAATAATATCCTCCGGCCTCATAATCAGAATTAATAATTTTTTCTTTTCTCTCTTCCAGTTCTTTTACAAACTCAAGAATCCTGTCCTTCTCGAATATTGTTTTAAATACATATCTATTAAAATATTCCGAATTAATTCTTTTGTTTTTGTATCTTTCCTTCAACTCATCGGCATTCATAGATATATAAGCGCCATTTGAAGCAAATAAATATTTTACATCTCCGGCAGATACCAGACAATGAGGAAAAACGCTCTTCAAGGTAAAGTAAGCCGCCGCATCATACCCCGGTATTTCCTCTCCAAAAGAACTTATTTTACTGACAAAAACACCGTCCGGTAAAAGCGAAGCTTTGACTTCTTCAAAAAACTCTTTAGTATAATATCTTCCGATAAAGGCAGTTGACGGAGCTGACAGACTGCACACTATAAGATCATATTTTTTCCGGGTATTTTCAAGATAATGCCTGGCTTCATCGTTAATTAACGCGGTTTTTTTTATATCATGCAGATTTTGAAGAGAAGTGAGCATTGAAGCAATAAGCGGATCCGGCTGGACAAATTCAACGGTTTCAACGTTATAATGCGCCATTTCTCTGATTATAGCATTTGCAGGCAGTCCAAAATACAATACATTCTTTGGCCTTTTATGCTGCATCATTACCGGATGAATGAACTGAGCATCCGCATAATCATCCGGAAAGGACACCGAAATCCGTCCATTTTCAAATACACTATACTGCCCGTCCCTCACTCCAATCGCTATATTTTGATAATTTGAATCCCTGTTATTCAGAAGTTCAATTCCATTTGAAAAAGTCTTCCATCTCTGCAGATTATAATAGGAATCCAGAGCCCCTGAACCGGCAGTAAAATATAACGATAAAACAAGTCCCGAGAAATAAATATAAATAAAATATCTTTTAAGCTTCAACAATTTAACGAAAAAAAGAAGGCACACAAATAAGACTGCAGCTGAAAAATATGCTGCAGTAAAGTGATTAGAATATGGAATATAGATAAAAGTAAAGATTAAACCGGCTGCCAGACTTCCCAGAGCTGCAATCAAATAAAGATCAAGAACCGTAAATTTATTTTTTTTATTGTCAATATCCAGCCCAAGAGGAAACAAAAGCCCTGTTAAAAAGCAAAAAGGACCCTGAACTAAAAATACTGATAGAATCATCACAGGGAGAGAAAAGAGCATATAACTTGGAACCACAAATAAAGCCCTAAGATTACGGATAGCAATAATTTCTATTAACAACAGAAAAGGCAGGACTGAAACAAGAAGTGAAAACCAGAATAACTGATTTTTTATTTTCGAGACCACTTTAGAATAAAAAAATGAACCCAGGGAAAGCCACAGAAGCCAACCGGCAAGAATAAAGCCTATAGCCAGCTCCTGACCAAAGAAAACTACAAAATATTCTCTGGTAATTATCACCTGAGCAATAGCAGTAAACAACCCTAAAAAGAAAAACACAAAAAGCATCATAATATATGTATTTTAGCCCTTATTGAGTGAAAAGGCAAGAAGCATAAAAGTAAGGACGAAGGAAGAGGTATCCGCCTTTAGTCGAGATCTCACCGAAGGTGGACAAAGTACAAAGTTTTCCCGTTTAAGCAGAATTAAAGATTTTAAAAGTTGTTTTTTAATTTTCTTTAAATAATATTAGCTTTCGATCACAGACACTTATTAAATACTTCTCTGAACGTTTAATGGGAGTTTAATGTTAAACGTTGTACCCTGATTAATACTGCTTTCCAAGGATATTTGACCGTTATGTTTTTGAATTATCTCATAACATAGACTTAAACCAAGTCCTGTGCCTTTCCCGACTTCTTTAGTCGTAAAAAACGGCTCAAAAATGTGTTTTTTTATTTCTTCTGTCATACCTTTCCCCGTATCCCTAATTTCCACTTCTATCCTGTCTTCTGACTGCCTGGTTCTAACAGTTATAGTTCCGCCTTCAGGCATGGCGTCAGCAGCGTTTGTACAGAGATTGATAATCACCTGCTGGATCTGGTTTTTATTAATAAACACCTTTTGAAGACCTTCTCCAAACTCTCTTATTATCCGGACATTTTTTATCCTGGTGTTAACTTCTTCAAGTGCCAAAGCCTGCTCAACGGTACTGTTTATATCTGTTAATTCTGCTTCTTTCTTCTCTATTCTTGAAAAAGTAAGTAACGAGCCGATCAAATTCCTGCATCTTTCCACAGCTTTTTCTATGGCTTTTACCGGTATAAAAAGCGGGCTATCCTCCTTTATACCTCTCTCCATGATCTGTGTATAACCCAGAATTATGGTCATCGGATTATTTATTTCATGCGCAACTCCTCCTGCCAGCTGACCGAGTGCCGCCATTTTTTCAGATTGCATTATTTTTTTCCGGGATATATCCAACTCTTTTGTTTTTTCTTCCACTCTTTTTTCAAGCACATTATTGAGTTCTTCTAAATTTTTCTTATACAGTTCCAGCTCCCGGAGCGCAAGCGCAAAATCCATAAACAATTTTTGAGTCTGATCGTATTCAAGCCCCGGCAGGAGAAATTTAAAATCCTTACCCTCTTCTTCCTTAACCTTCTTAAAAAAGTCGCATTCCATACAGGAAGTCACTTTTTTGGCAAAATCACCCTGAATACGCCCGCCGCAAAATGTACCCCCGACCAGCCAGCACATACGACCGCATTTTTTTCCGTTATTCGAACCTTGACAGTCACCCTGCAAAGCCGCAGGACAAACACCCAATTTACCGGCATTTTCTCCGCCGGGTTCACGACCGCATTTCTTAAACTCCCAGCAATTCAATTTTTCATTATTGACCACGAAGCATCCCCTTTAGCAGGTTGCTGAAAAACTCTTTTTAAGATTTTTTCAGCTGCAATTTTTATCATTTTACCCGCCATTTGAGGGCAAATGGCGAGGTAACCCGCTGTCCACCATTCGATAATCGAATGGTGAGATCTCGCCTAAAAGGCGGACTTAAAGTCCATTATTTTAGTTTTTCAGCAGCCTGTTAGACAAAAAATAACCATTATAATTTTTATACAGAGTAATTCAAACCGGTTAAGTCACATGAAGAATAATTACCGCTTTTTTATTGCAGCTCTTTTTTTACCTGAGAATTCAAATCAGGGACAGGCTCATGTTTTTCTTTTTCTCCAAGCAAATACTCGGAATAAGAGAGACAGGTGCTTCCGGTTTTCGTCTTGGCTTTATTAATCAGAATCTCGCCAACTTCCATAATTTCTTCCAGTCCCTTATGCTTTAGCTTATCGCTCTCCACCTGAGCCATTAAAAGCTGGAGAGTATAAAAGTTCTGACCATGATCCTCGCATAAAAGAGAGACGGATGTATCAAGCTGCTCAATAATTTTCTTTGCAAATCCTTCGGATCTCATCAAGGGAGAGACTATCACAAAGTGATCCTGCCAGTAATAGAATATATCATCCTGTTTCCCGCCATTAGCAATCACAGCCTCTTTAATGTATCCCGAAAGAAACTTAATTGTTTTATCGCCCTTTTCATAGCCATAGACCTTGCAATATTCCTGAAAGTCCCGGAACTGTATAAAAGTTGTTACAAAACCAGTATCACCAAGAATCAGTTCTCCAATATACTTCCCGGCAAAAAATCTTGTTCGGACGCCGCTGTCTTTATCAATGCCTTTTATAAGCAGGCGTAAGTTGAATATCTTAACTAAAAGAATAACGATGAAAGCAGTAAACATAATAAGGGAAAAATACATCAGTACCTCTAAACCGCTGGTACTCTTTTTAATTTCTACATCAACAGGTGTTAGCTCCTCACCGCAGACTTTTATAATATCATATCCCTTGAACTGCCCGACGGTATAATTTACCGCACAGTTACCGCCGTCATCTGTAGCTGCATAACCGTTTTCAAGCATTCCATCACCTTTTTCCACCGAAAAAAGAATAAAGGCATTTGAAACAGGACGCTCTTTGAGATCTGTAACATGAGCGCTGATTTTTACAGTTTTACCGGAACCGCTTGACCAGGCACTTAAGATCATGGTGCTTTCCGCAGAGAACGCCTCACTTGAGAAAAAAAGAATCATTAGAAAACCGATGATAGTAAACCATCCTATTTTGTATTGTTTGCCGGCATCCGGATTTTTGTCAACATCATAAGCGATCGCATTGCCGTTTTTACTCTTTGCAGATTTCATAACCTTCCCGGCTCCATCAAGAAAATCATTAAAATTGACGGCCAAAAACCTGTCACTTTCTAAAACTGCCATAGCTACAGAAGCTAAAGGACAACTGTACTCTTTACCGGTTTTGTCTTTTAAAATTATAGATTCTTTTTTCCTTACATTTACAGGATAGAAAGACTTTATCATTTCAGATATCTCCGCAAGCAGTCTTTCAGGCAGATCCTCCACTTTTTCAGGTTTCATAATAACAACAAAATCATCACCGCCTAAATGACAGACTACACCGCTTTGCCCGATATTTATTTTAAGTATATCCGCAACTGCTTTAATAAGTTCATTCCCTTTTTCATAACCGTTGATGGAGTTAAAACTTTTAAAGTGATTAAAATTCAGGAAGAGCGCGGTGAATTTGCTTTTATTCCTAATAGCTTTCTTCAGACGGTATTTGGCAAATAGTTCGTTATTCAATCCGGTAAACTGATCAAGATACTGCAGCTTGAGCCTTTTTCCCCTGAGAGGGAAATAAATAAACAAGAGCAGGAGAAACAATGAAGCCACGGAAATCAGCAACTGAAAAACAGGAATATTTTTTTTATAAATAAGTCCTTTTGTTTGAAATATAGCAGGGGCGCTAACCTGGATATTAATTACCCCGTAACCTTCAGGAATAAAGGCGGCAGAAGCAGTTCCGCCTATATCTGTATTGGACAGCTCCGAGCTCAGGCTGCCCTCGCCTTTTATTATTTTGAAATAAACCTGAACATCATTTACCGGAACAAAATTTTCGTCGGTTATTACCGCATCGACTGAAAGCCGTTCTCCTTTCTTTTCGATGAATGCAAATAACTTTGCCGGTTTCCCCGCAGGTTTCCTGGTATATACAACCTTACCTTCAGTTTTTATTGAAGCTTCCGCCGGAGGAAGTTGTTCACACTTTGCTTTGACCGTATTGACACCCGCTTTTTTTCCTGTAGTAAGCGTTACCTTTGTTTTACCTTCCTGCCCGGTAGAAAGCAGTACCTGTTGAAGTTTTCCACCACCTTCTGTTACTTCAAAAGCAACAGCAGCACCAACTACAGGATTTCCTTCCTTGTCAAGAACCAGAGCAGTAAAAGTTACATCATTTCCTGACATGGCAAAAGGATAATCTGAAGAAAATTCCAGCTTGGCGGGAGGCAGTATCAGTTTTGTTACCGAAATATTAACCAGTACCGGAGCAATATCAGATTCTCTTTCTTTATCGGCAAGCTTAACACTCACGGTAACAGTCCCCTCATTCGTTCCACTTTTGAGTTTTACCAAACAGACGCCGTTAGAATCTGTAACAGCTTCATTTTTCTCCAGCTCTGCATTTCCATTGGTGATCTGAAAAGCCAATTTAGCTCCGCTTACAGCTTTACTCCGGCTATCAGCTACTTTAATTTTTATAGTAGTCTTACTTCTGGTGTATATTGCATAGGGTTCGGCTATGGCGGTAAAAGTAGTAACAGGGTAGGGAACTATTTTAATTTCTTTTGTCTGTGCGGCCAAACTGCCGGCTGTTATTTCTATTGTATCCGTACCAAGTGTCTTGCCGGATTTTAGCGAAACTGTAAATTTACCTTCGGCGTTAGTCTTGCCATTTAAAGGCTCAAGATTTACTAAACTAGAGGATTTAATAGTAACAGGAATATCAGAAGAACCTTTACCTTTAATATTTCGGACGACAACAATGAGGCTGCATTGAGTTTCCGGATAGATCTTTTCCTGATCCAGACTGACAGAAAATTCTGTAGGCGGCGATGCTTTTCCTTCAATACTTAGCAAAACCGGAGTGGCTGAACCTGACTCTATTTTGATAACATTTGTCGCAGGTAAAGCACCCACTGTATAGACCATTTTGGCAACACCGATAGAATTAGTGGAAGCAAACCTGGGATTTATAGTACCGCTACCGGAAAACATTGAAAGATTAACTTTTGCGTTTGTTACAGCGTAATTACTGGAATCATTAACATACACAGTAATAACTACTTCATCCCCTGCCGTTGCTACTTTGGCACTGGAGGTGGCTCTAATTTCATGTAAGCCTTGCACGGACAAGGAAGATATTGCCAGCACTGCAATTACTATTAAAAAGCTTTTAACTTCCTTCATCTTATCCTCGAGTGTACCATTATTTACCGAGTATTATTTAATTATACAAGTAATAACAGTTACATTTCAAGAAAATAATTATTTTATACGACTAATTTGCATAATCATAATATTGTTATAACGTGAAAAAGACAGTTTAAATCAAATTCCGGATTGCCAAATTTTGACATAATAACACATAGGTTTCAGACATAATTTATACTAATACACCTCTATTAGACAGGGTTTCCCTGGTCCTATGTTGTCCTGCTAGATTCAGGATACAGCGTCTTTTGCTTACAAACAAAGACTCTGGATTTCCAATCAAGTCAGAAAAAATAACCGGCACTTACTTTAAGGCCAGGGTTAAACTTACAAAATGTGTTCCACCCAATTCACCGTAGATTTTATAGCCATAATCAATATTTATTATAGCCAGTTTTACTCCAAATCCTACTGAAACCCCGTTTTCGGCATCTGTATTCACACCCAATTTATATTTGTACCCGGCTCTTAAAGTGACCATTTCAAGTTCTCTGGCTTCAAAACCTGCGGAGACACTGGAAGCCGCCTGCGAGGGTGCATTATAATCTATACAGAAATTGATATTCTCCCCCATATAAGCAAGACCTGCTTTAAGATTTGTCGGGAGATTTTCCAAAGTGCCAAGATTTTGCACATTCAATCCGGCAAAGAGCCGTTCTATAACTTTTATATTGGCGCCGAGATCAAACAAAGGTTTATAATTTGAGTAATCATCTATTACTTCATATGGCATTTTTAGACTCAGCCCCAGCGACATACCGGCAAACACTTCTGCGGCTATTGAGACCTGAGGCACTATTTGATAAGGCGTAAACTCCCCCGTCACGATGCCGTTTATATCTCTTCTTTCCTGCGCGCCGTTATTAATATAGATGATACTGAAGCCGGCTACGGCTTTACTTAAGGGAAGAACTATAGCCGCATACTCATATCTGGCCCCCTGAATAAACTCAACATGTGTCAGCCCGACTGCAGTTTGACTTATACTAGCAATTGAGGCAGGATTGTAATGGAGGGAGAAAACATCCCCCGGTAAGGCAGAATAACTTTCAGCCAGGCCCACGGCTCTGGCTCCGACCGGATTGTTCAAATACGCGAAGTTCGTTGTCCCCGGACAGATCCCTACTGCCAGGAACAGGAAAAAAAAGATAACCCCTGTCTTTTTCATTTTATAATCTCCTTAAATTCCTTCTCTGAAAGAATTTTTACTCCAAATTCCTTTGCCTTGCCAAGTTTTGACCCGGCACCGGGTCCTGCCACTACAAAATCCGTTTTTTTCGAAACACTGCTTGAAACCGAGGCCCCGAGTTTCTTTACTTCCAGCTCGGCATCATCCCTGACCATCGCAAGCTCACCGGTAAAAACAAATGTCTTACCTTTAAACCTGCCTTCTCCGGACGAGAGGAGACGCTCTTCCTCCGTCTTTTCAGTATTAACTCCGGCTTCTTTAAGCTTATTTAATGTAGCGATATTGCCTTTTTGTGTGAAGAAGTTGACAATACTCTCCGCGACTCTCGGTCCTATACCTTTTATGCCCTGAAGCTCTTCCAATCCCGCCTTTACCACAAAGTCTACGTTCTCATATTTGGCAGCAAGTATCTCAGCGGTATGTTCCCCTACATCAGAGATCCCTAGCGCAAAGAGGAGGCGGCCAAGCGAGTTTTTCTTACTACCCTCTACAGCCGTAATGAGATTTACCGCACTCTTTTCGCCCATTCTTTCAAGTGCGGCCAGCGCATCCTGCTTAAGAAAATAAAGGTCCGCATAATCCTTAACCATCTTTTTCTCAATAAGCTGTTTTATAATTGCAGGCCCGAACCCTTCCAGGTTCATCGCCGTTCTTCTGGTAAAATGCTCTATCCTCCCTTCAATCTGAGCCGGACAGGCAACATTCTGACAGCGCCACGCCACTTCTTTCTCAAGGCGGACGATATTTGAACTGCAAACAGGGCAGGTGTCAGGCATTTTAAACTCTTTTTCTTTCCCCGTTCTTTTCAAAGCAACAATATTAATAACTTTAGGGATTACTTCCCCGCCTTTCTCAATGACAACTGTATCCCCTTCCCTTATATCTTTACGTTTTATCTCATCTTCATTGTGAAGCGTACATCTGCTGATGGTCGAACCCGACAAAAAAACAGGTTCCAGCTCAGCTACCGGTGTAATTATTCCGGTCCTGCCCACCTGCAGAGTAATTTTTTTAAGAGTGGTCATCGCCTGCCGGGCTTTAAACTTATAGGCTAATGCATAGCGAGGACTTTTATTCGTTGAGCCAAGAATCTTATGCTGTTCATACGAATTAACCTTTACCACCATCCCGTCAATCTCGAAAGGAAGTGTATCCCGTTTATGCTCCCAGGAATTAACATAGTTGATAACTTCAAGAATATTTTTGCAAAGTTTGTAGGGTTGAACTGCCTTCAAACCAAGATTTCCCAGTTCAATAAGAGCAGCCTCATGGGTCTTCCAGATATCTTGTTCCACCGAGCCTAAAGTATGGAGCAGAATATCCAAAGGACGTTTTGCTACTTCACGAGAATCAAGAAGTTTTAAGGAACCGGCTGCAGCGTTTCTCGGATTTGCAAACTCCGCCTCGCCTTTTTCTTCTTTTTCTTTGTTCATCTTTACAAATTCTTCTCTGGGCAGATAAACCTCGCCCCGCACCTCAAGTTTTCCTTTAAACTCTATCGTAAGCGGAATACTCCGGATGGTTTTTATATTAGCTGTAATATCATCACCCTGCACCCCGTCTCCACGCGTTGAAGCACTGCGTAAAAACCCTTTGTCATAGAAAAGGTTGACCGCAATACCGTCAACTTTCGGCTCCACAATGTACTCAGCCTTCAAATCTTTCAGGTTCTTAATAACTCTCTCATCAAAAGCAATAAGCTCGGAAGAGCTGTAGCAATTATCCAGAGAAAGCATCGGAATTTTGTGAGTGACAGTTTTAAACTCCTTAAGAGGTTCCCCTCCAACCCGTTGTGAGGGCGAGTCCAAAGAAAGAAGCTCCGGAAATTCCTTCTCAAGGGCTTCCAATTCCTTCATCAGCTTATCATATTCAGAATCCGGTATTTCGGGATTGGCATCAATATAATACTTACGGTCATGATACCGTATATCCCCCTTGAGTTTTTCTATCTTCTTTCTAGCTTCCTCAATTTTCATTATGGAATAATATAACAGAAGTGGAAGGCAAAAACAAGTTCATAAAATTTGCAAGTTGGTAAGTTAATATTGTCTTTTTTAAAAGTAATGATATTTCAATATGACCTTCGATTTTTCCTGCCCCTGCAGAGTATTTATAAACTATGACCATTTACACAAACTTTCTGACAGACTCATTCCAAATACTGCTTTCAATCCTTATCTGTTTCAAACATCTTCTACCTATAATTCCCGCACTGTGTTATATGGTCGAGTAGAACGGTGACGTAGTGATTACAGGCTCTTCTTGGCTGTATCCGTCGTTTCCAACTTCGTGCCCGTTTAGATTTGCCATATCCTATTTCCAC